>NZ_JBBKBU010000015.1:0-52106 GCF_037892835.1 Peptoniphilus sp. HCN-40583 | reverse complement strand
CCCCCCCCTTTGTCATCACTCTGAAACCACCTAAAAAGGTGGTTTCCTTGTCTGATTTATTCCTTTGTCGATGATTTCCCGTCGATTAATGTATAATCTCCGGTCTTTTTGCTCTTGGATTGTACCAACAGCAAGAGAATGCCAAGGGTGATGCCGATGATGCTCACCACTTGCGCCGTGCGCAGCGGCCCGATGTAGAGGCTGTCCGTGCGCAACCCTTCAATAAAGAAGCGACCGATGCCGTATAAAATCATGTACGCCCCGGCCAGTTCGCCGGAAAAACGCCGCTTCTTCGACAGATAAAAGTAAAGAAAGAGGAAAATCCCCACATCCAGCATGGATTCGTAGAGAAAGGTGGGATGGACCATTTGTCCGCCCACATTAATCGCCCAGGGAACGGTGGTTACGCCGCCGTGGGCTTCGCCGTTCATAAAGTTTCCCCAGCGGCCGATGCCCTGTGCCAAGACGACGCCGGGGGCCAGCATATCGAGCAGTTCAAAAAAGCTGATTTTTTTCGTGCGGCAGTAAATGAATATGGCCAAGGAGCCGCCGATGAGGCCGCCGTGAATGGCCAGGCCGCCGTTTCGTATGGCGAGCACCTCGGATAGATGGGCGCTGTAGTACTGCCACTCAAACAAAACGTAATAGGTCCGGGCGCCGATAATGCCCAGGGGCAAGGCGAAAATGCTCACATCCACCGCCGCCTCTTTGGGCACGCGTGGATTTCGCTCGATGAGCTTTTCCGCAAAAAAGATGGCGAGCAGAGCGCCTGTGGCAATAAAGATGCCGTACCAGCGCACCTCCAGGCCGAAGAGGGTAAATGCCACGGGATTCATTTTACTCTCCTACGATGGCGATGGATTTCGACGCGCCGATGCGACTCGCTCCGGCGGCGATCATGGCTTCGGCGGTTTCTCTGTCGCGAATGCCGCCGCTGGCCTTTACGCCCATCTTGTCGCCGACAACTTCGCGCATGAGCTTCACATCGGCTGTCGTGGCGCCGGCTGTGGAAAAGCCCGTGGAAGTCTTCACGAAATCCAAGCCCGCTTCCTTGGCCAGGGCGCAGGCCTTCTTCTTTTCTTCGTCGGTGAGAAGGCAGGTTTCCAGAATCACCTTGACCACGGCTTCTTTCGCCGCTTCCCTCACGGCCTTCATATCTTCCAAGACCAGATCGTAGTCGCCGCTTTTTAATGCGCCGATATTCAGCACCATGTCGACTTCCTCTGCGCCGTTATCCACGGCTTCCTTCGCCTCAAAGGCCTTCACGGTTTTTGTGTTGGCGCCCAGGGGAAAGCCGATTACCGTGCACACCTTTACAGGTGAATCCGCCAATCGCTCTGCCGCCAGAGATACCCAGCAGGGTTCGAGGCAGACCGAGGCAAATTCATGGGCCTTGGCTTCGTCGATAACCCGAATGACTTCGTCTTTCGTGGCATCGGGATTCAGGATGGTGTGATCGATCATTTTATTTAATCTCATGTTTACTTCCTTTCAATAAGGCAAAAGAGCCCATTACAATGAGCCCCGCCGCCACGATCAAGCCGATTCGCTTGACCATGCCGAAGAAAAATGGCTCGGGGAGCATTTGGATCATCAGATCCGTGGCGGGATCCATTTGCCACAGACTGTTGGAGAAAAAGAGGGTGTGGAAGGTGTACCAAGCCTTGGTGAAATTCACGGCGACCATGGCCGTTAAGACGAGAAAGGTGGCGATCAAAACCAAGGTGGCCCGGCCGACGCTTCTCAGCCCTTCTCTGACGCCAAATCCTTTCGCCAAGCCGAAAAATCCGGCCAAAGCAATGACTGCCGCCGCCACCGAAAGTTTGCGCATCAGGTGAAACAGGGCGTAGACATCCGCCATATGTGCCAATTCGTTCTGATTAAAATAAGGCTTCAACACCCGATTGTCGCCCCGCTTTAAATAATCGCGGAGCCCGTCGGAGATTTTGTCCAATTCATGCAAGGACTTTCCCGTTTCTTCAGGAATTTCATTTTCAATCATCTGCCGATGGTAGTACGCTTTATTTCCGCTGATTAAATCCGTGGCCGTGCCGAACAGGAAAAAGACCAGGCAAATGGCCACAATCGCGGCTAAAATAGGTCTCATTCGTCGTCTTCGTCGTCGTTTTCCCAATTGTGAATGACTTCTTGTACGTCGTCGTTTTCTTCCAACTGGTCGATAAGCTTCGCCATTTTTTTGCGATCTTCCGGATCCTCTAAGACCGTGGTGGTTTGAGGCAGATAGGTGATTTCGGAGATGACGAATTCATAGCCCGCTTCTTCCAAATTTTTCCGCACGGTTTGATATTCTTCCGGGGAAGTAATAATTTCGATGCCGCCCTCTTCGGTGCGAATATCTTCCGCACCGGCTTCGATGGCATCCATTTCAACAACTTCCGGATCCATGCCCTCTTTGATTTCGATGCCCAATTGGCCCTTGCGATCAAAGAGGAAAGAGACGGAGCCGTCGGTACCTAAATTGCCGCCGTGTTTGTCGAAAGCGTGGCGCACATCCGGTGCCGTGCGATTGCGATTATCCGTCAAACATTGCACCATGACGGCGATGCCCGAAGGGCCGTAGCCTTCGTAGGTGATGGATTCAAAGTTGCCGCCGTCGCCTTCGCCGGCTGCCTTTTTAATGGCGCGCTCGATGTTGTCGTTGGGCATGTTTTCGGCCTTGGCGCTGTCGATGGCCGCCTTCAGGGCGGGATTATAATCGGGATCGTCGCCCCCTTCTTTTACGGCGACGGCAATTTTTCTCGCCATTTTCGTAAAGATCTTGCCGCGCTTGGCGTCGGCCTTTCCTTTTTTATTTTTTATGTTGTGCCATTTCGAATGTCCTGACATGATAACCTCCTTTATTCATAACGCTTAATTATAACACGCACCCTACTTATCTTTCAAACCTCGGCGGTAATGCCCGCTTGTGGGCACTGGTTTGGTGGCGACGGGCAATGGCCTCTTTGTGCTCGCCTTCGTTGTTTCCGCGAACGGCACGATCCAACTCGGCGTAGGTAAAGCCCATGTCGTCTTCATCGGTTTGACCGGCATAAAGACCTGCCGTGGGTTTTTTCTCGATGACTTCTTTTGGCAGGCCCAATGCCTTGGCCAGTTCCACCACTTCCGATTTCACAAAGTCCACGATGGGCATTAAATCGCAGGCGGAATCGCCGTATTTGGTGAAGTAGCCGATGTAGTATTCGCTGGCATTGGAGCAACCGCAGACCAGGTAGTTTCTGTCTTGGGCGTAATAATACAAGGTGGTGGTGCGCAGGCGGGGCTTCACATTGGCCTTTGCCATGGCCACGTCGCTTTCAAAGGACGCATCTACGAGGGCGTTAAAGGTGTTCGTTAAATCCACTTTTTCGACATTGAGGTTCAAGCTTTCCGCCACGATTCGGGCATCTTTTTCATCTTGAGGATTGGAGTCGATGGGCATGATAATCCCCAGGGCCTTGTCGCCGAAGGCGCGCTTGGAAAGACCCGCCACCACGGCAGAGTCGATGCCCCCGCTTAATCCGAAGACCACGCCGTCGGCATGGGCTGCGGCCACCGTTTCTCTCATCCATTGAACCACTGCATCAATCTCTTGCTTCATCATTTCCTCCGTAAATAAATTGTTCGTATGCCACGTCATCTACGAGGAGCTTTCCTTCATAGACCGGGCGTTCAGTTTCTTTTTCTTCTATTATATCAACTTCGCCGGATGTGGCGTCTTTCAAATAAGATTCAAAGGCGTCTTTCCCCGACAAATACACTGTCGTCGTCACCTGCACCTGATCGCTGAAGGCCGAATCTAATAGGGGATAGCCACGCTCCCGCATGTAGTTTTCGATGGTGCCGTGGGCGGTGTAGGCGTAGCGAAAGGTAATGTCTACGGCTTCGTGCATTTCCACGACTTTCGCATCGATTAATGCCTCCGATGTTGCCGTGGAGTAGGCGCGGATCAAGCCACCTGCGCCCAATAAGGTGCCGCCGAAGTAGCGGGTCACGACACAGACCACGTTTCTAAGGTCATTTCGCTTCAGCACTTCCAGAATGGGTGGCCCCGCCGTCTTTTGGGGCTCGCCGTCGTCGTCGTATTTTTGAATCAGCCCTTCTTCGCCGATAATGTAGGCGGTGCAGTTGTGGGTGGCGTCTTTTTCCTTTTCGCGAATCGCCGCGATAAAAGCCTCCGCCGCCTCTTTCGTTTCGGCATAAGCCACCCGGCCGATAAATTCGGATTTCTTTTCGATCAGCCGGCTCTCGCCCTTTCGATAGACGGTTTTATACATAGCGCCTCCTTACATAGGCTTTCATTCGGTCATAGGCGCGCTTCGGCAAGGTCGCCGTCATGCACACGCCGTCGGCGTCGTATTCCAAGCGCTCCACCGGGTAATTGGCTTTAATGGCTTCCACCCGATCCATTTCATGAAAGGTAAATTTTAAATCCACTTTCACGTAAAGGCCTTCCACTTTTTTCTGAACGGCTTCGTAAAAATAATCGAATTCCCTATCGTGCTTGCAGGATCCGTAGATGACCGTCTCTTCCGCCGCCATGAAGGGCAGTTTCTTTCCCTCCATTAAATCCTTTTTGTTGACGAAGAGCAGACTGGGTACGTCGGCGGCGCCCAGGTCATTCAATAACTTCCTTGTCGTCTCATAGCGTAGCGCCGCATCCTCCGCCGAGCCGTCAATGACGTGGACAATAAGATCGGATTCTCTCAGCTCTTCCAAGGTGGTGTGAAAGGCCTCCACCAAGGTGGTGGGCAGGTTTGAAATAAAGCCGACGGTATCCGTAACGTATACCACCAATCCATCGGGCAGGCGAATGCGGCGGGTGTCGGGATCCAAGGAGGCAAAGGGCATATCCTCCACGTACACTTCCCGCCCCTTGGCGTTGGATTCTCTTAAGAGTCGGTTCATGACCGAGGACTTCCCCGCATTGGTGTAGCCCACCAAGGCGATGGCGGGCACCTGTGAGTGGATGCGATTTTTTCTGCCCGTATCGCGGATCTTTCGCGCCTGTTTCAACTTTTTCTTCACCCGCTGTATGTCTCCTGAGATGCGTCGGCGGTCGATCTCCAGTTTCTGTTCCCCGGGGCCTCGGGTGCCGATGCCGCCGCCTAAGCGGGAGTAGTTTTTCTTGCCGATTAAGTGGCTCTTTCCGTATTCCAGCTGAGCCAAATAGACCTGGAGCTTGCCCACGTCGGTTTTCGCACGCGAGGCAAAAATATCCAATATCAGGGCCGTGCGATCCAGGACATCCACTTCCAGCACCTTCTCGATTTCACGCATTTGAATGCCGGAGAGGCTTTGATCGAAGATCACAAGATCCACCTCTTCCGCCCGCACGAAATCCTTCAGTTCCTCGAGCTTGCCCTTGCCCATGAGGGTCGCCGGATTAAAGGCGCGCACCTTTTGCTCCATGGATGCCACCACATGGCCGCCTGCCACTTTCACCAGGGCGTTTAATTCCCTTAAACTTTCCTCATAATAATTCTCGGATCCGTCGTAAACCGACGCCGTCACCACTTTTTCTCTTTCTTCCATGACGCCTCCTGCCTAAGCTTCTTTTTAAATATACACAACCTTCCACTTCTACGCAACAATGGCCCATGATATAATGACAAAAAGGGGGTTTCTATGGGGATTAAACATACACTTCGCCGCAAAAAAACATGGCAAATGGTTCTTGCAGCCATACTGTTTCTTCTCGTGCTCTTGGCAGGCATCGTGGCCATTTGGATCGTATCCATACTGAAAGATCTGCCGCCGGTGGATTTCAACGACTTGACTACGTCCATTCCGCAAACATCATACATAGTAGACGCCGAGGGCAATCCCATCGACGAAGTGGATCCCTCCGTCTTCAGCGAAAATATTTCCGTGGATCACGTGCCGGATCATGTGAAAAAGGCTTTTCTCGCCGTGGAAGACCGACGCTTTTACGTCCATCACGGCTTGGATCTGCGCCAATTGGCCGCGAGCATCCTTGCCAATGCCAAAAGCGGCGCCATCGAGCGGGGCGGCTCCACCATCACCCAACAATTGGTGAAGAATGTTTATTTAAGCGGCGAGCAATCCCTTGACCGCAAGATTAAGGAAGCCTACCTTACCTTGGGCATGGAGCAAAAGCTCGATAAAGACGCCATCTTAGAAGCCTACTTAAACCGCGTGGATCTTGGCTTAGGCAGCCAGGGCATCGAAGCGGCATCAAACGCCTACTTCTCCAAACACGCCAAGGACCTTACCGTGGAAGAAGGGGCTCTCTTGGCGGGGATCGTAAAGTCTCCCGCCACTTACCAACCCATTAAACGGATTCCCACGGAAGAAAACGACACCACCGGCGTCATCGCCACCCAAAAAATCGGCGATCACAGCTACGATTTAGTAGAAAATCCCCGCGCCGCAGAACGCAAAAAAGTGGTGCTTCGGGCCATGGCCCAAGCCGGCTACCTCACCTCCGAGGAGGCGGACAACTACGCCCAAATCCCTATCTCTTTTCTTCCCAAAGAAGACGCCCCCGCCCCCTACTCTTCCTACGTGGCCGACGTGATTTCCGATGAAGCCGCCCGCATTCTTTCCAAGACGCAAAGGATCGATAAACAGGCCGCGGAAAAAATGGTGCGAGAAGGCGGGCTTACCATCCAGGCCACCATTGTAGGCGACTTCCAGAAAAAAATGGATGCCCTCTACGATAAGTATCCCGCCCTCATCGCCCGGGGTAGAAGTCGAGGCGCAAACTTTGTCGACTTTACCACTGACGAGAAAGACCGCATGATCGACAACGAAGGGCGCGTGCTCTACTACGCATACGACGGCCTTTTCGACGAAAAAGGCAATATGCATCTTCCCGCAGGGGCCTTTACGAAGACGGATCAGGGCTTTGAAATCGACGGCGAATACTTTACGGAATCCAAGGGGAATATTCTTTTAAAAAATCTCTATTATACAGACGAAAACAACAACCTCCGCACCATGGCCGGTGCCGGAACCCTGTTTCAGGCAGGAGACTTAAAAGATCCCGACACCCTTCTGCTTCAAGGCGATCTCTACGAAACCTATAAAGACGCCATTCAAGTAACGGAAGATGCGCTCATTCTCCCCGCGGATCTGTTTCTCCTTCCGGCAAAGGGCAGTCTGCAACCCCAATCGGCGGCGATTATTGCCGATAATGCCACCGGCGCCGTCGTGGCCCTGGCCGGCGGCAACGACTTAAAAGATCCCGCCCGCCTTCGCTACAATCACCTGACGAGCAAGCGGCAACCGGGCACCGCCATCGTGCCTTTAACTACCTACCTCGCCGCATTGAGCTGTGGCGACACGCTGGCCACAGCCTACGACGACACGCCCATGCGCATAGACGGAATCATTTGGCCCAATGTGGATTCTTTTTACGGCTACGACATTCTGGCGGACAGTGCGGCAAACAATCGCTTGGCCATTAGCGGAAAGATTTTGGAACGCTATGGCTACGATCCCATTCTGAAAAACCTGAATCGCCTTGGCCTTTACAAGGGAGAGCGGCAAGACGATGCCGTGAAGACGCCGAAGGAAAATACCAAGCGCCACGACATGACCTACGATGCCATGGCGGCGGGGAATTTCGTCGACGGCTTGGATCTCATGGCCCTTACCAATAGCTACGCCCGCATCGCATCGCCCATTGATTCGAAAAACTACACGGTTCAGAAAATTACCGACCGTAAAGGCCATGTCCTTTACGAGCACGGAAAAACGGCATCGAAAAAACAACCCATCGAAGACGTGCTTTTGCGCTACGCTTTAGCCCGTTCGCCCCTGGCCAATTCTCTTCGCGCCGCGGGATACGATACTTTCGCCGTCTCGGGTACGAATAAATACAACGCCGACTACTTCGCCATCGGCGCCACGCCTCGCTACACGTACGGCCTGTGGATGGGCAATGATTTACAAAAAATTGCCTTGGCCGGCGATCGCTCCCTCATGGAAAGCTTTTACGCCTCCCTCGTCGCCATTCCCGACGACCGAGAAACTTGGGCACTACCTGCGGGCTTCGAAATGCATGAAGTCAGCGACAAAACCGGCCTCTTGGCCACCACCTACGCCCGACGCGCCCACTCTACGGTGACCCTGCCCTTCGCAACGAACACGGCGCCGACAAAGGAAACGCAGAATTATACGCGCAAGCTTATTTGCTCCGTCTCCGGGCAATTGGCCTCCACCTACTGCCCCTATGAAACCATTACCTACGGTTATTACTTTGTGCGGCCGAAAGGCTACGACCCGAAAGCCTTCGACGGCATCGTGCCCAAAGATTACTACACCCTTCCCACAAGTCATTGCCAAGTGCACTCCAAGGAATGGTACGATGCACAAAATCAAGAAACTGACGACGAGGATCAAGACAACGAAAACAACAGCCGTCAAAACAAAACCAATGGGCACAACAAAACCAATGGGCACAACAAAACCAATGGGCACAACAAAAGCAACCGTCAAAACAAATCCGGCGATCAAAGAAAGACCCAACGGCAAAGCCAATCCGGCCGTCGCCGCTAGGTACTTGCGTAAATCACATGCCTTTCGGGTATGGTCACAGTAGAAGGAGGCAGTCATGAAACTATGGAAAATCGTAAGATTTTTGGCACTGTCTAAAGGTGCCAAAGCATTAAGAAAAAAACCGGTGCGCAAAGCGGCAGCAAGCTTTGTAAAAAGTTACGCTTTGTGGAAATACATTCGCAGAAAATAAAAGCAGCCCTCGCCATTGTCGCGAGGGCTTTTCCATGGAATCAAATCGACGCCACAAACATATTGTCCAGCAATAATAAATTGGTCAGGCTTCCGACACCGCCGGGCACGGAAGTCACGAGATGTGCCTTGTCCACCACCTCATCGAAATCCACATCGCCGGTTAATTTCCCCTTCTCGTCAAAGGCGATGCCGCAGTCGATGATGCACTGTCCTTCGCCGACAAAATCCGCCGTTACCCAGCGTGACTGGCCGGTGCCATAAACCACCACGTCGTAATCTTTCGCCAGTTGCGGGATGTTTTTCGTGCGGGAATGGCCCAAAGTCACCGTGGCGTTTTTATCTAAAAGCATCATGGCCAGAGGCTTTCCGATGACCATGGAGCGGTTAATAATCAACACCCGCTTGCCTTCTAAATCCCCCATGGCTTCGGCGATCATTAAAGCGCTTTTCGCCGTGGCAGGCATCATTTTACCCTGCCCCGTGAAAATCTTCCATTGATTCAAGGGGCTCAAGCAGTCGA
This sequence comes from Peptoniphilus sp. HCN-40583, assembly GCF_037892835.1. Classification (NCBI taxonomy): domain Bacteria; kingdom Bacillati; phylum Bacillota; class Tissierellia; order Tissierellales; family Peptoniphilaceae; genus Peptoniphilus; species Peptoniphilus sp. HCN-40583. The sequence continues at coordinate 42,871 of NZ_JBBKBU010000015.1, read as the reverse complement.
TGTCTTTTTCCGGCACAATGGCGCGGTCAATGGCCATGGCATCGAAATGCTTCGGCAGCGGATGAAAGATCAGAATCCCGCCGATGCGCCCATCCTTGTTGCCTCGTTCCACTTCCCGCAGGACATCGCCCTCCGAAGCACCTTCGTCGAATACGGTCACCGCCACATCCATGCCGACACTTTCCGCCGATTTCTTAATGGCGTTTTCGTAACTGATGTCCGCCTTTTTATCGCCGATGCGAAGAATCAAAAGTTTATCGCCGATTTCTCTTTCCTTAGCTAAAGCCACTTTTTTCTTTAAATCTTCGAGAAGTTTCTCCCGCAAAGGGCTCACGTCAAATTTCATTAGTTCCTCCTCATTAAAAAAGAGCGGCGAACCGCTCTTCGTGTTTCCGACTTATTATAACACGCGCGTTGCATTGACAAAACGGGAGTCATAATATTTTTCAGATAATTTATTTTGTTTAACCCGTCCGCTGCCGCTGTTGGCGTGGATGAAGGTATCGTTGCCGATGTAAATGCCTACGTGGCTAACGCCCTTGCCCGTGGTGTTGAAGAAGATCAGATCACCCGGTTGCAATTGCGAACGATCCACTTGATTGCCCACTTGGGATTGTGCAGAAGACGTTCTGGGAAGGGAGATGCCCAATTCGTTGACATAAATGGCATAGACGAGACCGGAGCAGTCGTAACCGCCGTTGCCGGTGGCGCCCCATACATAGGGGGAGCCCATTTTGCCAAATGCCGAGTCAATTACCCGTTGTGCCTTGGCGCCGTCTACTTTCGGCGGTGCGGCAATGGGTTCGACCACTTTTTTGACCGGTGCTTGCTTTTGAATCACTTCGCGTTTCACGGCCTTCACGCCGCCTTCGCCGAAGTCTAAGTAGTTGGGATCGATTTGGAAATCCTTGCCTTCATCGTTAAGAATAATGAAGAGGCCGTCTTTGTAGCTGACGACATTAACCGTTTGGTCTTTGGCCAATTGGTAAGCGCCGTTGGCATTTTCAAGTCTTAAGTTTTGCTTTACCTTCGCCGGGGTCGTGTGGGGCCCTTCGATGGCTTCGATGTAAGCATTTTCTACGGATCCGAAAAGACCGTCTTCCGTATTTACCGCCACGGTGTTGGGGTAATGTTTCACTGTTTGAAGTGTTTCACCGATAAAAAGGTTTCTGACAACCTTGCCGTCTTTTTTCAGGATGGCATTTTTCTTTACCGTGTAATATTGGGGCTTGCTTTCGGTTACCAGGATCTTTTCCTTGGGAACGGTGACCTTGGCATTGCCCTTTTGGACTATGTAGCCGCGATCATTGGTATCTACGATGTTCGCTTGTTCTTCTACGGCGAATTTCAATTCGCTTCCGCTGTACAATGTGGTGTTATGATCCTGCACGAAAACGCCGGTATCTCGAAGACCTACTACCGAAATGATTGCCAATGCAGTCGTTCCGATGGCAAGCTTGAACTTTTGATTCATGTAAAAACAACACTCCTTATTCATACTTCTCCTCGAACGATTCCTAAGGATCGTTCCATTCGAAATTAGATTTTTCTTAATGATCTTTTGAAATTATAACACAGATGGTTACAGAATGTAACAATTTGAGAGGTCATTTATGTTACTTCTCTGTTACAGTTCTATGACTTATTATTTCTTTTTTAACAACCCACCTTCCACCTCGGGCTGACTTTTAATTGATTTCAATGGTATACTGTTAATGTAATCGAATCGGAGGTGACGGCCATTGGAATATGAAACCGACTATGACTTATTAAAAGAGAAAATCGATGCCTGCATTGCAAACGGCAGCATCAATGACGGCAAGGAGATCTTCAATACCTATCACTCCGTGGACATCGACGATGTGCTGGAGGATTTGGATACGACGGATCTGCAGTATTTCCTTTTTATGCTGGATCCGGAGGAGATTGCCAATCTTATCGAAAATGCCCGAGAAGAGCTTCAAGTTCGAATGGCTCATTTCTATTCGACAAAAGAATTAATCGATATTTTCAGTTACATGACCAACGCGGATGTGGCGGACTTGTTGGGGCTGTTGCCTACCAGCAAGCGCAAAGACGTCCTGAATTACATGAAGAAAAGCGAATCGAATATTCTTCAAATGATCTTGTCTTACGACGACGACAGCGCCGCAGGGATCATGACGACGGAATTTATTTCCCTGAAACAGTCCCTCACCGTGCGTGAAGCCCTGTTAAAGATCAAAGAAATCGCGCCGACGACGGAAATCATCGAATCGATTTTTATTACGGACAATTTGCACCGCTTGCAGGGGATCGTCGACTTAAGGGAAATTCTCGTGGCCCCGGGCTTTAAGCCTTTGGCGGATCTCGTGGAAAGTCATCCTTTCTTCGTCTATGCGGATCAGGACCAGGAAGAGGCCGCCAATTTAATTTATAAATACGACTTAAAGTATTTGCCCGTCGTGAACAAAAACGAAGCCATCCTCGGCGTTATTACCTCAGACGACATTATCGACGTTATGGAAGAGGAACATAACGAAGATATCTTGGCCATTGGTGGGGTTTCCAAAGACGAAGAATACGACTCCAACTTCCTTCACTCCGTGAAAAGCCGCCTGCCTTGGCTCGTTATCAATCTCTTTACGGCCTTTATGGCTTCGGCGGTGGTTGCCATGTTTGAAGACACCATCAGCCAAGTAGTGGCCCTTGCCGCCGCCATGCCCATTGTAACAGGCATGGGCGGGAACGCCGGCAATCAGGCCCTTTCCATCGTCTTAACCAGTTTAGCCCGAGACGAAATCAGTTTGGAAGAAGACCTGCCTTTGGTTTTAAAAGAGATCGGTCTCGGCATTTTCGACGGCGCCGTCATCGGCTTTTTCGCCGGCATCGTCTTGTATCTGAAGTACCATAATGTGTATTTGGGGCTGATTATTTTTGCCGCCATGATTTTAAACATGGTTATCGCAGGCATCGTGGGCTTTTTACTGCCCCTTTTATTCGACAAGTTAAAGATCGACCCGGCCATTTCATCGCCGATTTTTCTCACCACATTTACCGATGTGTGCGGGTTCTTTATTTTTCTCGGCTTGGCCTCTGCCCTCTTGGCTAAATTAGTTTAATCCCTATAAACGACATAGATGCAAAAACCGAAGGTTGTGTGCCTTCGGTTTTCTTTTTCCCTAAACGGGTTTATTTTGCAATTGTCGTATAGATGCGCTGAGCCAGTACCATGGCCTGCTCTCTGGAGGCGTGGGTCTTGGGCCTAAACGCATTGTCTTGATACCCGTCCATCAGTCCCATGGAACGGAGTGTGTAGACGGATTCACGTGCATAGGGGCTGATTTTGTTGTGATCGCCAAAGGGCGCGCCGCTTGTTGCGTTTTCTTTCACGCCTACGCTCTTAATAAAGCGCGCCAGAATCGTCGCCATATCTTCCCGAGTAATCTTGGCATTCGGCGCAAATTTTCCGTTGCCTACGCCGTTGACCAGGCCTAAACGGGATGCGATGACCACGGATTCGTTTTTCGTGTCTTTAAAGGGGCTCTTGCCCGCCACCAAATGAACCCGTTCCACTTTTTCATAGAGGCGAACCATGACTTCCGTAAACTCTTCCCGGGTAATGTCTTTTTTCATGTCAGCCTTCACCGAAGGCGGAATCAATCCGTTTTTCCCGGCATCCCTTAATTCCTCTACAGACCAATTGCTGGAATTGTTAAATACCGGGCGATAGCCTACGGATACCGCATTGGTGTAGCCGCTTTCGCCCGCGCCGATGTAGCGGACGCGGAAGCTGTAGAGATTGCTCTCCAAGGCGGGATTCGCTAAATTCGAAAATTGCGCTCCGGAAAGCTTCACTTCCGCACGGTCCTTGTCCTTTGCAGTGAGTTTGCCTTTAAAGCTTTGGCCCTTTGTTGAAGACCAGGGATTTTGATTGACTGAGCTGTCGATTTCAAAGGCCACAGTCTTGCCCGATGCCAATTGCTTCTTCACCCAATCGGGATTGATCCAACTGAGCGTAAAGGCATCGTAATTTCCGCTTTCACTTTGTGTCAAGGCCAAGGCCAAATTTTTCGGGCTTTCGACACCTTGGGCGAAGACGCCTGTTGCGGGTAGTAAGATGGACGCACATAAAAAAAGTGCCAATAACCGTTTCAATGTGTATTTCAATGGTAACATCCTTTCTTTGCTTCTAAAGCTCCTAAAACTATAGCAAAAGGATGGGGCCCCTTGAAGACTTCCACCGGATTTGTAACGGAATTGTCACTTTTATTTGATTTCAATGATTTGAAAATTGTCCAACTTGTATTGGAAAAAGGAATGAACGTCGCCTTTTATGGCCGAAAGCACCAAGCGCATGAAGCCGTCGTGGCTCACGTAAAGGGTGTCGTCTTTTGCCCTCTTTAAAAAGGTTTCAGCCCGCACAAAGGCCTCTTTCAGACTTTCGCCCCGAGGCGGTCCGTAATTGAAGGGATCGTCGATCCAAGGCGCGAGAGCTTCGCCGTACAAATCGTAGGCATCGTAAAAGCTGCGGCCTTCCAAAACGCCCAGGTTCACTTCCCGAATCAGCGCCTCTTCTGCCACCGGCCCTCGATCCCATACCAGGGCCGCCGTCGCCTTTGCCCGCAAATAGGGGCTGGAGACGACGGATGTTACGCAAAGGGCGCCCACCGCTTCCTTCAATTTCTTCGCCGTGGCAGGATCCACGGGAAGCAAGGGTTCCGTCGATGTGGCGTAGTATTTCTTTTCATTGGCCAAGGTCTTTCCGTGGCGCATCATATAAATGCTCATGAGAAAAACACCCCGAAGAGGAGCAGCATAAAAAGTTCCCCGATCTCTGTTATGGCGCCGTAGACATCGCCTGTGAGGCCGCCGATTTTTCTTACGGAGAGTCGAGAGAAGACCGCGCCCCAAAGGCAGCCGGCCACGGGAAAGAGAAGAAAGGATTTGCCCCTCGTAAAGAGAATGATCGCCGCGAGGATCAGCCACTGCAGGTAGTAGCTGTTTTTCGACGCGCCATGTTTAAAGAAATTGCCCATGGACGAGGCGGGTGCCGAAGGGAAAAAGTGAATGGCAGTCAATACGCCCATGCGCGCCGAGGCGAAAAAAATGCCCATCTCCACCGGTTGAATGGCCACCGATGCCAGAACGGAAAATTTTCCCAAGAGCACCAGCACCAAGGCCAAGACGGCAAAGACGCCAATGGTGGAATCGTGCATGATTTCCACGACCCGATCCCTGTCTCGATTAGACAAAAAGCCGTCCGCCGTGTCCATGAGCCCGTCCATATGCAGGCCGCCGTTTAATAAGTACCAGGTAATAAGCCCCAAGAAGGCGGCAAAAAGAGGGCCGACGTCGTAGAAGAAATTGTTGACGAAGCCGACGACCACCCCCATGAAAAGCGCAATCCAGGGAAACCAGAAAAGGCTCTTTCCCGCTTCTTTTTCGTTAAATTCCGTCTCCTGCGGAAGGGGCAGTCGCGTTAAAAATTGGATGGCTAAAAGTAAACTGTTCATTTGATCTTCACCGGAATTCCCGAAATACAGGCGTAGACCTCATCGGCCGCCTGTGCCAATTGCTGATTCACCCGTCCCTGAATGTCTCTAAATGCCCTGGAGACGGGATGCATGGGTACGATGCCGCTTCCCACCTCGTTGGTGACGATCCACAAATCGCAGGACGTGCGCCGAGCCGCGGCAATTAAAGCCCCAAGCTCCTTCATGCACGCCTCTTCGATTTTCTCCTCGTCCACTGCATCCTCCGCCGCGGAATACTTCCACAGGTAATTGGAGAGCATCACCGTGACGCAGTCCAAGAGGGCGGCGTCCGCTCCTTCGATCGCTTCCGCTAAGCGGTGATCCCGCTCCACCGTGCGCCATGAGGCGGGCCGCCTCTTTTTATGGGCTTCGATGCGGCGAATCATTTCCCCATCATCTGCAGCCTGCGCCGTGGCGATGTAGACGACGCGCTCGTAGCGACTCAATCGAGATTCCGCATAGCCGCTTTTTCCGCTCCTGGCGCCGCCGGTCACTAATGTAATCATAGAGACTCCTTTTCTATATTCACTAACAGGCCCGGATCGATGGCATTGTCTTCCATGGAGCCCATGTTTTTCATGGCGTAAAGAGCTCCCTCCATCAATTGAAAAAAGATAGGACAGCCGCTCCCTTCCCCCAGTCGCATGGCGAGATCCAGTGGCGGTGTCATGGCTAAGTGTGTGTTCACACGTTCCGATGCTTTCTCACAACTCTTATGGGAGAGAAAAATATAGTCGCTTGCATTCGGTGCCAATTGTACCGCCGCAAGGGCCGCCACGCCGGTGACGAAGCCGTCAACCACAGCCGCCACCTTTTCTTCTCCGCAGGCCAAAAACACGCCGACGAGGCCGGCCAGATCCAAGCCGCCCACTTGGGCGATTTTGTGAATCACATCCCCGTCTCCGGCGCGGGCCACGGCTTTTTTCACCACCGCCACTTTTTTCGCCAACTGTGCTTTGGTAATGCCGGCGCCGTAGCCTACGCAATCTTCGGCGGACTCCCCGGTTAATGCGCTGAGCAGGGCCGCCGAGGTGGTGGTGTTTCCGATGCCCAGCTCCCCGGTGCCGATCATGGAGGCGCCGTTTTTTACGGCCGCCTTCGCCACCTCCATGCCCCGCTTTATGGCTTCTATGGCCTCTTCCCGACTCATGGCAGCCTCTTCGGCAATATTGCCCGTGCCACTTCGAATGGGCTCATCGATAATCGATGCCTCCCGCGCCACATCTTTCTTCATGCCTATGTCTACGATATAAAGCTCTGAATCCGCCCAACGACTCAATGTCGCCACGCCGGTTTCTCCTCGAGCCATGGCATTGGCGAGCATTTGTGTAAAGACCTGAGGCGAGGAGCTCACATCTTCCGCCACCACGCCATTGTCGGCACAAAAGACGACGATGGCCTTTTTCTCCACAGAAGGTATGACCCGCCGCTGAATCCCCGCCAGGCGAATGGTCATTCCTTCCAAGGCGCCGAAGGAGCCCGTAGGGTGGGTGCGATTGTCCCAATATTCCTTGGCCCGCTTCATGTACGCCTTATCCGCCCCTTCAATGGATCCAACAAGCTTATCCTTCATGGCGTTCTTTCCTTTTATTTATTTCTTCCCGAAGGCGTTTGTTAATGTAATCGTAGCCCTTGGGGCGATGGGGAATGGTGCAATTGGAGCAGTCTTTTACGCCGCCTGCGTAGGAAAAATTTCCGCCGCAATCCTCGTCCAGCAAATAAAGAGGGCAGTAACAGAACATGCAGTTAAAATCCCCTTCCATGGTGTGGCAGGGAAAGTATTTGCAATCTTTATTGGTGTAAAAGCGATAAGAGAATTCCATTCGATATCCTTTCTACGACGGCCTTGGTTTCGGAAAAATTCAGCCCCTCTTCGCCTTCAGTGCGAATCACCAGACTCGTCATGCCCAAACGGCGGGCGGCGTCGATTTTTTCGTGAAAGCCCGAGCCGGCGCCGCTGTTTTTCGTCACCAGAAAGTCGGCTTTGGCATGTTTAAAAAGCGCCAGGTTCATATCCAAATCAAAGGGCCCGAGCATGGCCACCATGTCTTCCATGGCGACACCGGCATCGTGCAACGTATCGATGCTTTTCGACGAGGGAATAATCCGATAGATGTGGCGGCTTTCTCCCTTTACCGACTCAAAAAGATCGCAGTGTTTCGATCCCGTGGTAAAGAAAAAGGTGCCGCTTTTTTCTTTTATATACTCGGCGCAAGATGGGTAATCGTCGAAAATCACATCCCCCGCCTCATCCTCCACGGGCCGCTTAAAGCGGTAGTAGTCGATGCCCGCCTCCGCGGCGGCCCCTTTCGCCTCTTTGGAGACGATCTTCGCGAAAGGATGGCTCATGTCCACGACGGCGACGATGCTTTTCTTGCGAATAAAATCCACCATGGCCCCGCGATCCATGGGCCCCACGTGGACTTCCGTATCTTCCGGCAAGCGGTCTTTGCCTTCTTCCCCGGCGACGCTCACCACGAGGGCGCGTCGGTCCACGCTTTTTACGAGCCGCACCGATTCCGAGGTGCCGCCGATGATCCAGAGCTTCATAATTTATAGCCCCTGGGCGTAATCATGACGCCGTTTTTTACATAGGTCTCTTTGTTTCCCACGATGACCATGGTGTTCATGTCGCAGAAGTTGTCGTCCAGAGCCCCGATTGTGGTGAGGATTTTTTCTTCCCCGTCTCGCCGGGCGTGTTTCACCAAAGCCACGGGCCTGGTATCCTCGTAGCCTTCTTCTTTTAAAATCCCCATGGCTTCTTTTAAATAATCGGGTCGCCCCTTGGAGCGGGGATTGTAAAAGCAAATGACGAAATCCCCTTGTGCCGCGAGGCGTATCCGCTTTTTAATTAAATCCAAGGGCGTCATTAAATCGGAGAGGCTGATGGTGGCCATATCGTGCATGATCGGCGCACCGACGCACGATGCGGCGGCGAAATTGGCGCTGATGCCGGGAACGACTTCAATGGCAATGTCTTTGTCTGCCGCCAGTTCCAACAAGGGCCCTGCCATGCCGTAGAGGCCCGCATCGCCGGTGGAAACCATGGCCGTGGTCTTTCCCGCCTCCGCCGAGGTCAGTGCCATTTTGCACCGCTCGATCTCCGACTTCATACCCGTGGTGTGGATTTCTTTTCCCTTTGTGTAATTTTTAATGTAGTTTAAATAGGGCTTGTAGCCCACGATCACTTCCGAGGCCTCCAAAGCCTGAATCATGCCCAAGGTGAAATCCTCTTCGCCACCGGGGCCGATGCCAATAATAAATAATTTCTTCATCTTGTTTCCTTTGTTATACTCAGGGTTAAACCCGCTTCAGCAATTTTTTCCGCGATCATCTCTTCCCCGCCCATAAAGGCCGCCGTGCAGGAGACGCTGGAAACGCCGACGGTGGCTTTTACAAAGTCGCTGCCCGAACAGCGATCGTCGTTTTTCGATAATTCCTCCGCGGTGTAAATCTTCAGGGGAAGGTTAAGCTGCTTCGCCGCATATAGGATGGCGGCCTCCTCTTTTTTTATGTCGATGGTGTGGATGGCAGAAAGAGCCATGGGATGAATGGCATAAGTTTTCAATGTCTTTTTTATTAAAGCCACCAAAGCCTCCGGATCCGTGTTCTTTTTTGAACCGATACCCAAGTGAATCCGCCGAGGCACCAGTTGAAGGCCCCTTTTAATTTCCACGTCTTTTGTCGTAACCACGACGCCCTCTTTTACATCCGCCGCCTCGATGGATGGTACCCGCTTTATATGGGGGTAGCTCGGCAATGCATCTTCTTCGGAGTACCAAGGGATCTCCCGCCCGGCCACCATGGCGGCGGCCACTTCTTTCATGGCCACCATATCCTCGAATGCGTAATTTTCTTTCTGCGCAAAAACGTCGATGGCTTCGAAGCCCAAGCTGTCCGACGCCGTGGTGAGTACCGCTTCGGCGCCCATGGCCTTCGCCAGTTTTACGGCATAACCATTACCGCCGCCTAAGTGGCCGCTTAAGATAGGAATCACGTAGCGCCCCGTGGGATCGATGACCACCACGGCGGGATCCTTTCGCTTGTCTTCAACAAAGGGCGCCATGTAGCGCACGGCGATGCCTGCGGCGCCGATAAAGACAATGCGATCGTATCCGCTAAAAATGGATCCGAACTCCTCTTTCTTCGCCGGCCGCTGAAAATCCTTGCCGAAGAGATCCGCTTCGTAAAAATACTGCTTCGCCAACGCGGCCCCTTGAGGCGAAAAACACAATACCGCCGTCTTCACCGCTCCGCCTTTCTGTATTCCGTGGAGAAATGTTTGTCGTAGAGCTTGCTCTTTTCGTAATCGCTGTCGAGAAAATCTCCCACGAGGATTTGGGCGTGTTTATAAATATCCCGCCCCTCCATGTCTTTCACAATGTCTTTCAATGTGGAGCGCACGACGATTTCATCGGCCCAAGTGGCCTTATAAACCACGGCCATGGGCGTATCGTCGGAATAGCCTTTTTTCAAATCTTCCACCAAAGCCTCCAATTGCCCGGCGGATAAAAAGATGGCCATGGAGGCACCATGGGCCGCCAGCTTGTCTATGGACTCGCCCTCCGGCACCGGGGTGCGACCGGCGCGGCGGGTGAGGATTACCGTTTGGCTCACGCCGGGTAGGGTGAATTCCCGCTTCAAGCTTGCCGCCGCCGCGGAAAAAGAGCTTACGCCGGGGATCACTTCGTAGCCGATGCCCCATTCATCCAAGGCGTCCATTTGCTCCTGAATGGCTCCATAAACGGAGGGATCGCCGGTATGGAGGCGCACCAGATTTTTCCCCGCCTCGGCGCTTTTTTTCATCACATCCAGCACGTCATCTAAATGCATGGTGGCGCTGTTGTAGATCTCGGCGCCTTCTTTCGCCGAATCCATGTGGCGCGCATCCACCAAACTGCCGGCGTAAATAATCACGTCAGCTTCTTCCAAAAGCCGCCTGCCCTTTACCGTAATTAAGTCCACATCCCCGGGACCGGCGCCGACAAATGAAATCATCTTTTTCTCCCCTTTAACATAAACACGCCGTTTTCCGCCCGCAACAGGCCCAGTCGATCTTCCCTCGAGACGGCCACATACTTCAGGCTCCAGTCGTAGCCTTCTTTCTTCAAAAAAGCCTTCATGGCTTCGGCGTGACTCATGGTAATGAAATTACCTGCCAAGATGCCGCCGGGCGTTAAGTGTTCGTGAGCATAACGTAATATACCGTCCAACTGCCCTCTGCTGCCGCCGATAAAAATGCGGTCGTAACTTTCATCTTTCAAACAATCCGGCGCCTTTCCCCGGATCACGTCGATGCCTACACCAAAGGCTTCGGCGTTTTTCTCGATTAATTCCACGGCCTCGTCCTTCACTTCCGCCGCAGTAACCGCACAGCCCAAGGCCGCCGCCGCCACGGAAATGGACCCGGTGCCGGCGCCGATGTCGAGAAATGAAAGGTCAGGGGCTAATTCAAGGCCCGCCATTGTTAAAATACGCACGTCTTCTTTTGTCATGGGCACGTCGCCGCGAATAAAATCGGAATCATTCATCCAGTTCAAGTTCAATCACCGCCAATGCTAATTCTTCGTCGATGGAAATTTCCTCGCCGATGGATGCGGAGAGGATCTTTTCGGTCTCGTAGGAAAGGTAGCTCGCACCGTGGATCCTGCCCTTGGCCCCCTTCACCGCCAAAGCCTTCGACAGATCACTCGCCGTAAAGTGTTTGTCTAAAAGCACGCAGCTTAAGGGTTCTTTTAAAAGGAGCTCCACCTCCGGCTCTCTGCCGTGAAAGGAAAAGGCACACATCTTCTGCCAAGGAAGATTCAGTGATGCCGCCGCACATTGCATGCTGCTCAAGCCGGGAATCACTTTATCCACGTGAATGCCCCTTCCACGAAAGGTGCCTGCCAGTCCGAAGAACAGGGGATCGCCGCTCACGACAACGGCCACATGAAGGGCAGGATCCATGTTCTCCTCCGCCTCGCTCAGGCGCTTTACCGCCACAATATCTTCTCGAATGGGCGTTAGCTTTTCCGCCAGGCGCGAGAAGGCCACGACGCGATCCGCCCCTTTGATGGCTTCCACGGCTTCGTAGGTCATTTTCTTTAAATCGCCGGGTCCGGCGCCGACTATGGTAATCATCGCTCCTCCTACATGGTGTAAATAATGGCGCGGATTTTTATATCCTCGGTTTTTAAGTACAAGGGCACTCGCTTTTCGATGCCCCGCTCCATGGCATCCATGATTTTTTCATAGCCCATGGCCGCCGCTTTTTTTATGGCCTGATCGGCGGTTTTTTCCGCCTCCACCGCATCCATTTCCGCCACACTCGCCCCAGCCTTGGCCATGTAATAGGCGATGGATTCCATGCGCCCGTCACTGACGGCGGAGTGGGTTTGGTAAATGCCGATGGCCACCTTGGCCATTTTCCCCACATGGCCCATTAAGGTGATTTCCCGAAAACCTAAATCCCTCGCAAGACACAGGGCGTCGCCGAAGTAATTGGATACCTTCACCACGGCCACGTCCAGGCCCAATACCGCCGCCCGCTCCTCGCCGTAATTGCCCGGCGTTAAAATCACGGCATCGGCGCCGGACCTTCTCAGTTTCTTTAGCTCCAAATCGATGGTGGCCACATAGGCGCTTTTGCTCATGGGCACCACGAGGCCCGATGTCCCCAAAATAGACAGGCCGCCGACGATGCCTAGGCGGGGATTGAAGGTTCTTTTCGCCAATGCTTCCCCTTCGGGAATGTCGATTCGAATGGCGATGCCTTCATCCATATTGGCGCGAAGCAAGTTCTCGATCTCCCGACGGGGCACGGGATTTACGGCCAGCTCCCCGGCCTTGCCCATAAGCCCGTCTTCGGTGAAGGTTCCTACGCCGACGCCCTTCTCCCAGCGCACATCCCCTGTGTCGGTCTTTGTAATGGTGACGAAAATTTCCATGCCGTTCGTAATGTCGGGATCGTCGCCGCTGTCTTTAATGACGCTGTAGGTGGCCGCCTTCTCGCTCCGCTTCTGTTCATAGACGTCGATGATGAGCACGTCCCCCGCCGGCACCCTGACCTCGACGACATGGATCGTCTCTCTCCTTTTTAGGGCTTCAATGGCCGCCTTCGCCGCCGCCACCACGCAGGTCCCGGTGGTAAAGCCCAATCGCATGTGCTTGCCGTCCACGACGGTGGTCTTATTCATCGTCTGAAGTCCTCGTACAAAAGGGCGTTAAAAATCGATGCCGCCACATTGCTGCCGCCCTTGGTGCCGATGGTGCGAATGTAGGGCACGGGGTATTCCGCCACTTTTTCCTTGGACTCCGCCGCGCCGACAAAGCCCACGGGAACGGCGATGATAAATTTCGGATCCGCCTTCTTCTCGTCCACAAGTTCCAACAGGCGGAAGAGGGCCGTGGGGGCATTGCCGATAATAAATCCTTCGCATCCCCTTTTGACGGCCTCTTCCATGGCCACAATGGAGCGGGTGGTCTTTCGCTCGGCGGCGATTTTCGCCACTTCGTCGTCTGAGATAAAGGTGATGAGCTCCACACCCGATGCCGCCAGGGATTTTTTGTTGATCCCCGCCCGCACCATGTTCGTGTCCGTGTACACTTTGCCGCCGCTTTTTATCACGGCCCGGGCCGCCGCCATGAAATCGTCGTGAATGTCGATAATGTGGCGGTATTCCACGTCGCCGGTGGTGTGAATCATGCGGCGCACCACGGGCAACTCGTCCTTTTTGAAATCCACATCGTCTAAATATTCGTCGATGATTTCCATGGACGTCTTTTCAATGGCCATGGGCTTTTTTTCATACATGCCGGCAACTCCTTTCAAATTGTGTCCATCGTTCTCGAAACCGTGCGTTTTCTTTTTCGTCGCGAATGGCCATACGGAAGTAATGATCTTTTAAGGGCGCTTCCGAAAACGTTCTGAGCAAAATGCCTTCTCTTAAAAAGAAATCAAAACAAGCTTCGACATGGATATCTTTCAGGCAAATCAAAAGAAAATTCGCCTTCCCGGGCAGGGCCTCGGCGATCGTCGATTCTTCAAAAAGGGCCAGTAGTTTCTCACGCTCCGACGCGATAAATTCGCGGGCCTTCGCCATGTACTCGTCGCAGTCCTTTAAGCGCAGACCGCAGGCTTCCGCCACGGCGTTCACCGACCAGGGCAGCTGCCGCTTTAAAAAGCGCTCCCGTATTCCGTCGTTTATCACCGCCCAGCCCAAGCGCAAGCCGGGAAGGGCGTGGCTCTTCGTGGCGGCCCGTACGGTGATCTGCTTCGGACGATAGAGCCCCTTCTTCTGCGCCGCTTCCCCGCCCGTTACAAAAGAGAGGAAGGTCTCATCGGCGAGCAAATACCCGCCCCGGGCGACGCAAGCTTCGTAAATTTCCGCCACCTCATCTCCCGAAAGGGTATAGCCCGTGGGATTGTGGGGATTGGTGATAATGGTGAGGGCGCCCTCAGGCATGTGGGCGATAAAATCGTCGACATTCAACCGAAAGGGATGGCTCATGGGATAAGTGACGATCTCTTTCTTCAGATCCTTTGCAATACTTTCGTATTCGCCGAAGGCCGGCGTAGGCAAATAAATTGTCTCAAAGAGAGAAATGCAGATAGCGATGATTTCCATGGCGCCGTTTCCCACGACGAGGCGATCTGCCTCAACGTCCATCCAATCACCTAACGACCGGCGCAGATCCCGGTAAAAGCGATCCGGATAGCGAGGCGCCCCTTCGAGCCCTCGTGTCATGGCGTCCTTCAAAATTTCAGGCACGCCCAAGGGGTTGATGTTGGCGCTGAAATCCGCTAAAGGATGCGTACTCTTCCCTTCGTATGTTTTTGTATCGCCGCCATGTTCCAAGGCCGTCTCCTTCCCACAATCATGCTCATGTACTGCTTTCTGCCGGCGAAACGCGCGGGATCTGAAGCGACCACCCAGCGATCCGTTTCAATCGCTTCGAAATAAAGCAGGTGATACCCCGCCGCTTGCAAACGGGCGGCGCTCTCCTCGGCGCGGGTGGTCTTTAAAAGGGCGATGGTGTCCACCGTGGGAATGGCCTCGTCTAAATGATCCGTCAAAAGAAACGACTCGCCCTTTTTCGTCAAACTCTCCACGACGCCGTTTATGCCCGCAACAAAGGCGGGGATGCCCGGCACCAATTCTACGACAAAATCCGACTCACCTGCCTCCAACACCTCGATTAAGGTGGCGTAGATGGTGCCGTCGCCTAAAGTCAGAACGCAGGTCAACTCTCCCTCTTGCGTCACGGCGTCGATCTGTTCAAAGGCCTTTTGGTAGCGGCCGGTCATGTCTTCGGTCATGGGGAAGTCGAGAAAAATCACCTTTTCGTCATCGACAAATGTTTTTACCGCCTCATAGGCCCGTGATTTTCCCTTGTTCAGGGGAATGAAAATGTGATCCGCTTCCTGCAAATAGCGCAAAGCCCGCAGGGTTAAAAGATCTTCCGCACCGGGGCCCACGCCGATGCCCACTAATTTTCGCATGGTATCGCCTCCAAATAGGTGCGGAATTTTTCCGCATAAATGGCGCGGACAAAATCCCAGCTGCCCATGCCGCCTGCCACCGGCGCGACGGAGATGCCCGCCGCCTCGAAGCGAGTTTTTACGGAATCGTCGTCGCCGAAAATATCGTTTTTCGCGTGATCCCCGGCAAGAAGCAATAAGGGCGCCAGCAGCACCTCTTTATAGCCCCGCCCTTTCATGTAATCCAGGGGCAGACTGTCGTCGACGGATCCTTCGATGGTACACACCCGGTGGGGCAGATTATTTTCTTCAAACAAGCGGTTTAGCTCGTCGTAATCTTTATCCGCTGCCGTGTGGCTGCCGTGGCCCACGAAGACCGTGGGCTCGTCGAACCGCTCGCCTGCTTCATTAACGAAGCGAATCAAATCCGCCTCCTCGTGGAAAAGGGCTTCGCCCACGGCCACGCCGCGGCTTCTTAAATCGACAAGCTTGTCGAATTCAAAGCCTTCGATGATGTGAAGGGGTTGAATAAAAATCTCTTCCGGCCGAAACCCTTCATTTAAAAACCCTTCCACCGCTTCCACTTCGTTTTCGTAGCGAATGCCGGTCTTTTTCTCGTAGCGGCCGATGACCATGCGGGAAGTAAATGCCACCCGCACAGGCACATCGGTCATCGCTTTTAATTCATCCACAACGGGATCCAAATCCCGACGAAGGGCATCTTCGTGGGTGGAGCCGAAGGTGGCGATAATCAATGCTTTCATGCACTCTCCTAAACTAAAAAATCAATGATGATGTAAATAACTAAATAAAAAACCGTGCTACGCCACATGAGCGTTGTCACATCGTCGATGGCACCGGGCGCTACGGGATGAATCCCCCGTCCGATGGTGGGCTTATAAAGATACTCGCCGAAGTAATCGTGGCCGCCGCCGAGGGCGATGCCTAAAATGCCTGCCGCCGCCGCTTCGCACCAGCCCGCATTGGGGCTTAAATGGGCGCCGTGAAATTCCTTTACCGTTAAAAAAGCCCGCTTCATAAGGGAGACCGAGCCCGCCGAAAGACACATGAGTAGGGCCGTAAGGCGGGCGGGGATCAAATTCGCCAAGTCGTCCAGCTTCGCCGCCCCGTAGCCCGCCAACAGATAGGTGGCGTTTCGGTAGCCCACCATGGAATCCATGGTGTTGATCATTTTATAGGCCATGGCCCCGGCGGGACCGAAGAGGGCGCCGTAAAACAGCGGCGCGATAATGCCGTCGGAGGTGTTTTCCGCCACGGTCTCCACCGTCGCCTTAATGATCGCCTCTTCATCTAAAGACGCCGTGTCCCTTCCCACGATGCGAGACAACTGTTTTCTTCCCTTTTCCACAGATGTGGCCAAGGCCCTTTTCACAACCTGGGCTTCTTTGTGCAAGGTCTTTGCCGCCACGGCGGTGTAAAGCAAATAGACGGACAGGATTGCTTTCACAGGTCCGCTGAAAAGCCCTAAAAGGCCGCGAATCAAAAGAAATACCGCCGCCGTATTCGCCAGGGCGCAGGCGATGCCCAAGGGCTTTTTCCACCTATCCCCCGCTTTTAAAATCATTTTATATTCCGCTGCGATGATCTTTCCCATGCCCACCACGGGATGGGGCAGCCACTCAGGATCCGCAAAGATAAAATCCAGCACACAAGCGATTAATAATTCCATGGCCCGTCCTTTCTGTTTTCAGTTTATCATGGGCGGTGGTACGAAACAATAGAACCGAAAGAAGTCCCGTAAAAACCTGTTTCTTCATGGATTTTCCTCGACTAAAGCGGTATAATAGAGCCATTATAATTACCAAGGAGGTCATTATGGAGAAAAGAAAGTTTAAGCGCATTCTCGTCGCCAACCGCGGCGAAATCGCCATCCGTATTTTCCGAGCTTGTCGTGAACTCGGCATACGATCCGTTGCTATATATTCGAAAGAAGACAGCCTTTCCCTGTTCCGAACAAAGGCCGACGAATCCTATGAAATCGGCAAAGGGAAAAATCCCGTCGACGCCTATTTGGACATCGACGAAATCATTCATCTGGCCAAGAACAAAGGCGTCGATGCCATTCACCCGGGCTACGGCTTTTTAGCTGAAAACCCCGATTTCGCTCAAAAGTGCGAAGAAGCGGGCATCGCCTTTATCGGCCCGAGAGCGGAAACCATGCGCCAATTAGGGGATAAAATTTCCTCGAAGATCATCGCCAGGGAAGCCGGCGTTCAAACCATTCCCGGCGTCGACGATGCCATTCACTCCGACGCAGAGGCCCTGGAATTTGCCGAAGAAGCGGGCTATCCCGTCATGATTAAGGCGGCAGCCGGCGGCGGCGGACGCGGCATGCGCGTGGTCAACAGCAAAGAAGAGCTTTTGGATCAATTCCACTCCGCCAAAAGCGAAGCGAAAAAAGCCTTCGGCAACGACTCCATGTTTATTGAAAAATATTTGGACCGCCCGAAGCACATCGAAGTCCAAGTATTAGGCGATGTCTACGGCAATGTGGTACACCTCTTTGAACGGGACTGCTCCATTCAACGACGCCACCAAAAGGTCATCGAGTTTACGCCGGCCTTCTCCATTTCCGACAAACTGCGCCAAGACATTTGTAACGACGCATTGAAGATCACAAAAAATCTGGGCTATCGCTCCGCCGGTACCGTGGAATTTCTCGTCGACAGTGCCGGCAACCACTACTTCATCGAGGTCAACCCCCGTATTCAAGTAGAACACACGGTTACCGAAATGGTTACGGGCATCGACATCATTCAAGCCCAAATCCAAATCGCCCAAGGCTACGCCCTTTCCGATGCGCCCATCGACATTCCGTCTCAAGAAAGCATCGAACGCCGCGGCTTCTCGATTCAATGCCGCGTCACCACCGAAGACCCGCTGAACAATTTTGCACCGGACACGGGACAAATTACCTTGTACCGCTCCTCCTCCGGCTTCGGCGTGCGTCTTGACGGCGGCAACGGCTTCCAAGGCGCCGTCATCAGCCCCTACTACGATTCCCTCCTGGTCAAGGTCATTACCCAAGGCCGCACCTGGGAAGACACGGTAAACAAATCCATTCGCTCCCTTCGCGAATTAAAAGTCGGCGGCGTCAAAACCAATATCGGCTTTTTGCTCAATGTATTGAACACGAAGGAATTCAGAGAAGGCACCTGCGACACGGGCTTTATCGCCGAACATCCGGAGCTCTTCGACATTAACACGTCTACGGACAAAGAACTCCGCGTTATGGAACACATCGGAAACATCGTGGTCAACGAAAATTCCGACGCGAAAAAATCCTTCGACGTGCCGGTGGTTCCCCCGTTTAAAGAAGAAAGCTACAAAGGCTCCAAACAAATCTTCGACGAGCTTGGCGCCAAGAAGCTTTCCCAATGGATTTTGGATCAAGACCGCCTGCTCTTAACGGACACCACTATGCGGGATGCACACCAATCCTTAATGGCCACTCGCATGCGCACCATCGACCTTTTGAAGGTCGCCAAGTCCATGAACTACAACATTCGCGAAATCTTCAGTATGGAAATGTGGGGCGGAGCCACCTTCGACGTCGCCTATCGCTTCGTCCACGAAGATCCCTGGGAACGGTTGGATCTCTTGCGCGAAGCCATGCCCAACCTCCTCATGCAAATGTTGGTTCGCGGCAACAACACCGTCGGCTACAAAAACTACCCCGACAATGTTGTCAAAAAATTCATTAAAGAATCGGCGGAAGGCGGTATCGACCTGTTCCGCATCTTCGACTCCCTGAACTGGATCGAAGGCATGCGCCTGGCCATTGAAGAAACCATTGCCAACGGCAAAATCGCCGAAGGCACCATGTGCTACACCGGCGACATCTTAGACGAAAGCCGCGACAAGTACACCTTGGAATACTATGTCAAGCTGGCAAAACAATTAGAAGATGTGGGCTGCCACATTATCGGTATCAAGGACATGAGCGGCCTCTTAAAACCCTACGCCGCCAGCAAATTGGTCCGCGCGCTGAAAAATGAAGTCTCCATCCCCATCCATCTCCACACCCACGACACCACCGGCAACGGCGTCGCCACCGTCTTAATGGCGGCAGAAGCCGGCGTAGACATTGCCGATACGGCCATTAACTCCATGAGCGGGCTGACCTCGCAACCGGCCTTAAACTCCGTCGTGGCGGCGCTGGAAAACACCTCCAGAAGCACGGGCATCGACCTGGATGCCATCGACCGCATCTCCGCCTACTGGGCTGCCGTTCGCCCCGTTTACGAACAATTCGAATCGGATCTTAAGAGCGGTACCACGGAAATTTACAAATACGAAATTCCCGGCGGCCAATACTCCAACTTGAAACCCCAAGTCGAAAGCTTCGGCCTAGGCCACAAGTTCAAGGAAGTCAAGGAAATGTACAAAGACGTCAACCAAATGGTCGGCGACATCATCAAAGTTACCCCTTCCTCGAAAATGGTCGGCGATATGTCGATCTTCATGGTTCAAAACGATTTGACCCCTGAAAATATTTACGAAAAAGGCGCCAATCTGGACTACCCCGATTCCGTCGTCACCTACTTTAAAGGCATGATGGGCCAACCCTACGGCGGCTTCCCGGAAAAACTGCAAAAGATCGTCTTAAAAGACGAAAAACCCATTACCGTTCGCCCGGGCAAACTTCTGGATCCGGAAGACTACGAAGCGGACAGAGCCCACTTAAAAGACATTATGGATCGCGAACCTACAGAGCGCGACATCACCAGCTACGCCCTCTACCCCAAGGTATTTGACGAATACGCCAAGAATTTCAGCAAATACGATCAACTCTGGCGCATGGGCTCGGACATTTTCTTCCACGGCTTACAAGAAGGCGAAACCGCCGAAGTGGCCGTCGGCGAAGGCAAGAAAATGATCGTCACCTTAGTCGAAGTAGGCCGTTTGAAAGAAGACGGCACCCGCAACGTAACCTTCGACATTAACGGCTCCAGACGCAGCATCGACATTACGGACAACACCCGCCCCATGCCCACTACCGGCGGCAGCGGCACCTTAATGGCCGATGAAAACAATCCGCTGGAAGTCGGCGCTTCCATTCCCGGCACCGTGGCGAAAATCAACGTGGCCGTCGGCGACGAAGTAAAAGAATCCCAACCCCTCTTGGTTCTTGAAGCCATGAAAATGGAAACCAACATTATCTCCCCCATGGACGGCATTGTGGAACACATTTCCGTCAAAGAAGGCGACAGTGTGGAAAGCGGCCAATTGGTTTTGGAATTAAAAGAAAAAGAATAATTTGTTTACAAATGCAACAAGCCCCCGGAAAACCGGGGGCTTTTCATATGAAAAGCAGCGACGATTCAGCCGCTGCTTTTTTATACTTCTTCTTTTCTCTTCGGGCACTTAAAGTAGAAGGTGCTGCCTTCGCCGAGTTTCGACTTCACGCCGTAGGAAAAGCCGTGTAGCTCTAAAATGTTTTTACAGATAAACAGACCCAGGCCCGTGCCCACCACTTGCCGCTCGTGATTGTCGCGGCCGCGGTAGAATCTTTCCCAAATCTTGTCACGATCCCCATCGGCCATGCCGCGGCCGTAGTCGCGGACGCAGTAAGTGATTTTATCTTTCTGCTCGATAATGTAAATATCGATCTGTTTTTTGTCCGTGGAGTAGTTCACGGCATTGGTGATGAAATTATAAATAACCTGGCGAATTTTATTTTCGTCGCATACCGCCCGCCCCTCGCCGTGGATGGCGAAGGTGTAGCCGGTGCGCTCCAGGTTTTTAAAGCGGCAGAGCACATCTTCCGTGAGCGCCTTTAGATCCACCGCATCTAAATTCAACTGCCCCAGGCCCGATTCCACGCGGGATAGATCCAACAGGTCGTTGACGAAGTGGGTGAGGTAATCCGCTTCTTCGATAATGGTCTGCACGTGCTTGTCCCGAAGGGCTTTGTTGTCGCCGGAAATATCTCGAATCATTTCGCCATAAGATTTAATGACCGTCAGGGGGGTCTTGAAATCGTGGCTCACATTGGCGATGAGGTCTTTTCGCATTTCAAGGGCGTCGGTTAATTCGCCGGTGGCGTAGTTTAAGGTGCGAGCCAAATCGTTGATCTCCGTGTAGTCCTGCTCCTTAAATTGTACATCGTAATTGCCCTGGCCGAGGGCTCTCGCCGTTTTCGCCATGTCCGACAAAGGGCGGGCCAGGCGGGAGCTTAGGTACAGCGACAGAATAAATGCCAGTATGAGGGAGATAATGCTTACGATGATAAGCTGATCTTTCAGTATTTCCACCGTGGAATCCACCGGATCCACATTGGTGGAGACGGCGAGGAAGTACTTCTGCCCCGCCTCTTCCCCTAAGTAAGACACGTACAAAATCGTGGAGGCATTATCGTTTTTATAATCCGCCACATAGGTTTCTTCCACCTTGTTGTTTTTTAACAGAGGCTGAAAGTAAGTAAAAAAATCGTCGCCGCTAATGGTGGGCTGGTAAATATAGTCCAGTGGATTTAAGGGAAAGACCAAGCCGCCCCGCTCGTTATACACCTGAAGGCTCAGATTTTTCTCGAAGCTGTAGCGCAGGAGCGTATCTTCGAAATCGTCTTTGCCGAACAGGCGGGTCACGGCGCGGCCGACCTTTTCCGTGTCGCGAATTTTCATGGATTTGTAAAAGGAGTTGATAAACACGATTTGCAAAAGCCACAAAAGAAGCAAGATAAACAAGGCCATGACGGAAAAGTACAGCCAAAATTTCACCCGTATGCTCTTTTGATCCACGATACTCTCCCGGGTCACGATTCATCCTCGCCGACAAATTTATAGCCCACGCCCCGCACGGTAACGATGTAGTGGCGGTAAGGCTCAATGCTGTTTCTCAGCATTTTAATGTGGGTATCCACGGTGCGGTCGTCGCCGTAAAAATCGTAGCCCCATACTTTATTGAGGAGCTTCTCACGACTCAAGGCGATGTTTTCGTTTTCGGCAATAAAGACCAACAGATCGAATTCCTTCGGCGTCATGTCCACCGGCTTGCCGTCTACATAGACTTCCCTGCCGTCGAGATCCACGGAAAGCCCCTTAAATTCCAGCACGTGATTTTCCTTGACGCTGCTGTTTCGCTTGGCGATAACCGAGAGGCGGGCCATGAGCTCTTTCGGCGAAAAGGGCTTCACCACGTAATCGTCGATGCCGATTTCAAAGCCGTAGAGCTTATCGTACTCTTCTCCTCGGGCACTGAGCATTAAAACCGGAATGTCTTTGTCTTTTTTTATTTCTTTATAGGCGCTGAAACCGTCTAATCGGGGCATCATCACGTCCATGACGATGACGTCGAAATCTTCGCGCTTGCAAATTTCCACAGCCTCCATGCCGTCGACGGCTTCCGCTACTTCGTAGCCTTCAAATTCCGCGTAGGTTCGAATGACTGCCCGAATCTTTGCTTCGTCGTCTACGATTAATAGTTTATACATAGGCACCTCTTTCCGATACCTATTATACTATAGATCCACCTTTATGACTTTGCGGAATAGATGCCCTTTTTCGGAAAGCTGAGGCGGAAGGTGCTGCCGTGATGAAGCTGGCTCTTCACCTCGATGGTGCCCTTTAGGCTGTCCACATTGTGCTTGACAATGGCGAGACCCAGCCCCGTGGATTTTTCGTTGTAGCTGCGGGATTTATCCGCCATGTAAAAGCGCTCGTAGATGCGCCGTTGATCGTCGTAGGAGATGCCGATGCCCGTGTCCTGTATGGTGACGACGAAAGTTGATGCATCGTCTCCGTCTAAGACGATGCGCACATTGCCGCCTTTTACATTGTAGGCGATGGCGTTGTCCACCAAATTGCTTATAAGCTCCCGCATAAGGTCCGGATGGGTGTAGAGGCGGTTGTCCCGACCCGGTTGAAAGCCCAAATGGATCGCCTTCTGAGCAGCATCGGGCTCGTAGGATTTCAGCACATCCTTCACCAAGGCCTCCATGTCCACGACGCGGTATTCTTCCGGCCGATTCTTCTCTTCCAATCGGCTCATGCTGATAACGGCGTCGATGAGTTCAAAAAGCTTTTTCGATTCGTCGAGAATAATATCGAGAAACTTCTCCTGATCCTCCTCCGCCACCATGCCCGAACGCAAAAGCTCCGCGTAGCCGGAGATGGAGGTGAGGGGCGTTTTTAACTCGTGGGTCACATTGGATGTAAATTCCCGGCGGCTGCGCTCGGCCAAACTCTGTTGGGTTTCATCGATCATTAGAATCAGCATGCCGTAAAAGGCTCCGGCGTCGTTAAATATGGGATCGAAGAAAAACTTAATGACCACGCCGTCCATGGCGATTTTCTGTACGTCGTCTTTTTGATTGTCGAAGGCGCGGGAAAAGGCGTCGTAAAAATCCCGTTCCCGACACAAATAAAGGAGGTCCTTGCCCTGAAAATGAATGTAGAGGGAAGCGTTTAAGAGCTTCACCGCCGCCTCGTTTATGGAGACGATCTTTCGATCTTCGCCGACGAGGATCACTCCCTCGGTCATGTTCTCCACCATGTCGTTTAAGCCCGTGAGCCTTGAGGTTAAGCTTTCCAGTTGATGGCGCTGGCGCAAGGCTTCTTTTTTCAGGGCCTCTTCGTAGGTTTTGTGGAGGGGGCTCAGCGCCATTTTGTATTCCGGATCCCGAATGTAGCGACGAAAGTTTTGTATGAGAAAAACCCCTTCCTCTTCTTCCCGCTCCATCCAATAGATCAAAAGCAAGTAAAGGGCCATGCCTCCTGCCGCCGCGGCGATGACCCCATAGGGCAGGTAGTGGAAGGTGGAGGCCATCATGCTGTCGTGGGCCATGACCTCGATAAGCATGCTACCGCCTTCAAATACCGTGGTGCGAATGTATTGGGTTTCGAGAAAGCCTTTCGAATACACCGCCCAGCCGGCGCTCTCCTGCTCCTTGAGGGAGCTTTGTTTCGCATAGTCGACCAAGGCATCGGTGCGCTCGGAAAGGCTGTTGGTATAAAGCACCTTTCCTTCGCCGCTTAGGTAGACGATGCCGTCGTCTTTGTCGACGCTTCGGTTTTTTAAAAGGTGGAGGCGTTCGGATTCATCTGCCGTATGTATCAGGCGATTTGCCAATACGTCGAGGCGATTGACATTAGAACGAATCCCTCGATTATGGTAGTCGAGGGATGCGGCTATTTGAAATATAAAGGCAATCATAAACGCCATGAAAAAACTGAATCGACGTATCTTTTTGTTCATTCCTTATATCCTACTTTGTAACCGATGTTTCGAACGGTTTCAATCAGCGAGGCCTTCTCCTTCAACTTGTGACGCAAAGAAGCGATGTGCACATCCACGGTGCGGGACTCCCCTTCGAAGTCGTAGCCCCATACTCGGGCCATAATGCTCTCCCGATTTAAGACGATGTCTTTGTTCCTGAAAAGGTAGTAAAGAAGCTCAAATTCCTTGTAGGTCAGGTTAATGGGCTCGCCGTCTACAAGCACCGTGCGCTTCTTCTTGTCGATGACGACGCCGTCGATGGCGATGGACCCGTCGTCCTCTTCCTTCGGGGTGGTGCGGCGCAAAACGGCCTTCACCCGCGCCACCAATTCCAGCACGCTGAAGGGCTTGACGATGTAATCATCCGCCCCCTTGTCCAGACCCACGATTTTGTCCAACTCCGAAGACTTCGCCGTCAGCATAATGACGGGGATCTTTTCCGTGGCGGGATTTCGGCGGATCTTGCTCAATAGTGAGAGCCCGTCTTCTCCGGGAAGCATAATGTCCAGAAGCACGAGAGACGGCATTTTTTCGCCCATGGCTTCAAAGAGTTCCTCGCCGGAAGCGAATCCCTGCACATCGAAATCGCTGTTTTTCAGGGCATAGACGATTAAATCGCGAATGTTGCCCTCGTCTTCCACACAATAAATCATATTACACCCCGAAAGTTTCTACGCCCAGGTAATCTTTGTGGTGACCGGTCAAGGAGAATATGACCCACTCGCCGATGTTTTGCGCGTGATCCCCGACCCGCTCCAGGTACTTAGCGATTTGCAAAAGGTCCACCAATTCCTCGGGATCTTCTTTTCCACTTTGCAAATTGCCGATGAGTTTTTTCCGCACTTGCACAAAGAGATCGTCTACCACGTCGTCGTGATTGATGCACTGGGTGGCCAGGTCTTCGTCTTTTGTGATGAAGGCGTCTACCGCCATTTTAATCATGGCCGTGGATTCTTCAAACATGCGAGTGATTAAATCCGTGGTTACGGAAAGAGGCTTATCGTCCATGGTAAGAGAAATTTCGCAGATGTCCTGAGCGTGATCGCCGATGCGTTCCAAGTCCGTAATAATCTTTAAAGCCGCGGAGATAAAGCGTAAATCCCCCGCCACCGGCTGTTGCTTCAAAAGTAGCATGAGGCACATATCCTCGATCTGCCGCTCCATGCGATCCACGTCACGGTCGTTTTCGGATACGGCATCGGCCAGCTTTTTGTCTCGTTCTTTTAATGCCTTCATGGCATCGGCCACGGCTTGTTCCACCGCAGCAGCCATTTTTATCAACTGGGTATTTAATTCGTTTAATTCCAAATCGTATTGTTTTCTCATGCCATCCCCCTATTAACCGAAACGACCGGTAATGTAATCTTCCGTGCGCGTATCTTGCGGATTAGAAAACATTCTTTCCGTCGTATCCATTTCAATGACTTCTCCCGTAAGGAAAAATGCCGTCTTGTCCGATACCCGCGCCGCCTGTTGCATATTGTGGGTGACCATGACAATAGTATAATCCTTTTTCAAATCCTGTACCAGTTCCTCAATTTTTAATGTGGAAATCGGGTCCAGCGCCGAGGTGGGCTCGTCCATTAAAAGCACTTCCGGTTCCACGGCCAAGGCTCGGGCGATGCAAATCCGCTGTTGCTGTCCGCCGGATACCTCCGTGGCCCGTTGGTGGAGCTTGTCTTTCACTTCATCCCAAATAGCGGCGCCCTTTAAGGATCGCTCCACAATTTCGTTCAAATCGTTTTTATTTTTTATGCCGTGGGTCCTGGGACCATAGGCGATGTTGTCGTAAATGCTCATGGGAAAGGGGTTGGGGCTTTGAAACACCATGCCCACCCGCTTTCTCAGAAGGTTCACATCGTAGCCGGGCGCGTAAATATCTTCCCCGTCTAAGAGCATATGGCCTTCGATGCGGCAATCTTCCACCAAATCGTTCATGCGGTTAAGGCTCTTTAACATGGTGGATTTCCCGCAACCCGACGGGCCGATAAACGCCGTGATTTCATTACTCTTTATATCCAAATTGATCTTTTTTAACGCTTGAAAGTCGCCATACCACAAATCCACGTCGCTGACGAATAGTTTTGTCTCACTCATTTAATTGCCTCCTGCTAATTTCGATCCGATAAAGGAACTGAACGCGTTAATTAATAGGGTTAATACGATTAGAATAAAGCCCGTGGCAAATGCCTGATCCACAAACAGCCCTTCCGTGGAAAGGACGTACATGTGAAGAGACAAGGTGCGGCCCGAGGATAAAAGGCTTTTGGGCATGTCGGTGGTCGTCCCTAAGGTAAACATGAGGGCCGCCGTCTCGCCGACGCAGCGGCCGATGGCCAAAATGACGCCGGACAAAATCCCCGGCACGGCCACGGGAAGGACGACGCGAATAATGGTGCGAAGTTTTCCCGCCCCTAAGGCGAGGGAGCCGCTACGCAAACTGTCGTTGACGGCCATTAAGGCTTCTTCCGTGGAGCGAATGATTAAGGGCAGGATCATAATGGACAGAGTAAAGACCCCGGAAAGAATGGAATAACCCAGCTTCAAAGCGATGGAGAAAAACAACATACCGAAGAGGCCGTAGAGAATGGAGGGAATTCCGGAGAGGGTTTCCGTGGTGAGGCGAATCACTTCCACGATGCGGCTGCCTTTTTTTGCATATTCCACCAAATAAAAGCCGGTGAAGACGCCCAGCGGCGTGGCAATTAAAAGAGAGAGTGCCACGACGATGAGGGTGGTAATAATGGCGGGAAACATGGACACGTTCTCCGTGGTGTAGGTTTTTTCAAACATGGCTCCGTTTAAATGGGGTGCCCCTTTGAATACGATATAGCCGACGAGAATCATTAAGACGGCGAAGGTCGTAAAGGCCGCCGCGAGGATAAGGCCGCGAACAATGGCCGAGCGCGTTTTCATCAGTCCATCCTCCTTTTTACAACATTAAAGACAAGATTAATCAGCAAGATAAAGATGAAGAGCACCACGCCTGTGGCGATTAAGGCTTCTCGGTGGGCGCCGCTCGCGTAGGCCATTTCCAAGACGATGTTGGCCGTCATGGTCCGGGTGCCCATTTTTATGCTCTCAGGCACGATGGGCTGATTGCCTGCAATCATAATGACCGCCATGGTTTCGCCGATGGAGCGGCCGATGCCGAGAATGATCGCCGCCAAAATCCCCGACTTCGCCGCCGGCACCACCACCCGCATCAAGCTGCGTTCATGGGTGGCGCCTAAGGCCACGGAGCCTTGGTAGTAGGATGTGGGCACGGAACGCAGAGACGACTCAGAGAGGCCGATGATCGTGGGAAGAATCATGATCCCCAAAAGCACCGACGCCGTAAAGACCGTCATCCCCGTGCCGCCCCACCAACCGCGTACCATGGGCACAAAGACCATGAGGCCGAAGAAACCGTAGATAATCGAAGGGATCCCTGCCATGAGGTTCACAGCAGGCTTCAAAATTTTGTAAAGCCGACTCGGGCAGTAAAACGCCATGAACACGGCTGTCAAGACCCCGATGGGCACGCCGACGATAATCGATCCGATGGTGACGTAAACAGAGCCTACGATCATGGGCAGAATCCCGAACGACGGCGGTGAAGCCGTGGGCTTCCAATCCGTGCCCATTAAGAATTTAGCGATTCCCGTTTGTAAAATAAAGGGCACGCCGTTTTTAAAAATAAAGTAACAAATAACAATAATCGAGAAAACCGAGATGAGGGAGCAAAGCAGAAATATATACTCCCACGTCTTTTCAAAACCTTTTGAATGCATTCTCCTCCTCCTTTTCACGGCTACTTTATCAAGGTATTCTTAGGAAAAGATATGGCTTATGTAAAATCCATGTAAACAAAAAACAGGCGTCCGAAGACACCTGCTTTGATTTGTTTATTTTGCAAGATCGCCCCATGCGGTCATGTCGCCTTTAAAGATGCTTTTGATTTGTTCCAAGGTAATGTCTTTCGCCGGATTGTCTTTGTTGACGATGACGGCGATGCCGTCTTGTGCCAAGACCGTTCCTTGAACTTTGCTTTTTTCTTCATCTTTGAGTTCGCGGGAGCTCATGCCGATTTGTGCCGTTCCTTCGGCAGCGGCGGTGATCCCTGCGGAAGAACCGTTGGATTGAATTTGAATGTTGGCGCCGCTGTTCACTTTCTTGTAAGCTTCCACTAATTTTTCCATTAAGGGGGTGACGGAGGTGGAGCCTGCCACGGTGATTTCGCCGCTCACATTGCCGGGGGTGTAATCGCCCGCTTGTTCGTTCTTAACATAGCCTGCTTCTTCGGCAATGGCTTGGCCGTCTTTCGACAGAGCAAACTTGATAAAGTCGGCTTCCAAGGAGCCTTCCTTCGGTTCGCCTTTGGTGACCAAAAGGAAAGGACGAGCCAGTTTGTAGTCGCCGCTTAAAATGTTGGCCGCCGTCGCTTCCACACCTTCCAAAGTGAGGGCCTTGACCGTGTCGTTTAAAGAGCCAAGGGAAATGTAGCCGATGGCCGAGGGGTTGCCTGCCACGGTGGTCATAACGCCGTTGGTGGAGTTTTGTACCGTCGCCGATGCCGTGGTGTTGTCCACTTCTTGTTCGCCGTTCTTTTCCAAAAGACCGGTAATTTCGGTGAAGGCACCGCGGGTACCGGAGCCGTCTTCCCGGGTGATGACGGCGATTTGACCCAGCTTATCCAAGTCGCCAGCTTCCGCGCCCTTGGACGCGTTGGCGGTGTTTTTAGAATTATTTGTCGCCTGATCGTTGCCGCCCTTGGCGTTGTTGCCGGAGCCTGCGCATGCGACAAGACTCAGTGCCAAGAGAGAGGCCCCGATGGCCAGTTTTACATTTTTAAATTTCATCCTTTGATTCCTCCTATAAAAAATCTTCATCAACTAAATGCATTGTATCGGCCACCTATTAAACCGATATGATTTCAATGTAAAGAGGATGTAAATCTTTTCGGAGCAGGATTTACAATAGCTCGTCGATATCGTGGATCATGTCTCGCGGTTCCCGATCCGATGGGAAATGGCTACGCAAGTGGCCGTCGCGATCGATGAGAAACTTCTCAAAATTCCAATGAATGGGATCGTCGCCTTCGTTTAAGGCGACAAAAAGCGGGTGGGCCTCCTCCCCTACGACATTTACCTTTGAAAACATGGGAAAGGTAACACCGAATTGAGATTGTACAAATTCCTCGATTGCCGCCTCGTCTTCCGGCTCCTGCCCACCGAATTGATTGCAGGGAAAGCCCAATACGACAAAGCCGTCGTCTTTGTAGCGCTCGTAGATGCGCTGAAGCCCTTCGTACTGATGGGTACACCCACAGAGACTGGCCGTATTCACCACCAAGACCACCTGGCCATCGTAGCGATTCAAATCGACCACATCGCCGTGAATATCCTTCGCGGAAATCGAATAAAAATTCATACTATCCCTCCTTCCCAATAGTATACGCTAAAATGATTGCTTTATCAATTTAAAACAAAAGCATTATTGCACGTTAATTACCATCTACCTTCGGAAGAGACCATTCAAAAAAAAATCAACCTTTTGACCGATCGCTGCGCGTTCGTTGTAATTAAAATAAGGACATTGCAATTTAAGAATGTCCGAAATCGATGTAAAAGATGTAAAAAAAGAAGTTGAGTAAACTCAACTGCTGATTTTTTTATTTTCATAATAAATTCCTACGCGCGACGACGGTGCGCGTTTATCCATAAGCCTTCGTATACGTTTAAGACAGCCCTCGCAAAATCGTTGTCGGTATAGATCTCTGACGCTCCTTTTATCAATCGGGTGCGCATGTATCTGAAGCCGTCTAAAAATTCCTTTTCATTTGTAAAAGACGTTCCGTTTATTCCTTCTTGAAGTACGCCATTCAAGCAATCGTCTCGTTGCACCAAGAGAGGCAGTCCCGCCGCCAAAGCTTCCATGTAGGTCAGGCCCTGGGTTTCTGCCTTGGACGCAGATACGAAGAGATCGCCCAGGGCGTAGTAGTTTTGTATCTCATCCCAGGGGACGCCACCGGTAAAGCATAGATTTCGAATAGCCATGTCTTTCGCTTGCATCTGCAGTCTTTCTTTTTCAGGGCCATCCCCTACGATCAACAGCTGCACGTCTTTCTCTTCCGTCTCCAGCCGTTTATAGTACTCCAGCAGCTTATCCGTCCTCTTCTCTTCCGCCAGCCTCCCGACGGATAACAACGTGTAGCCTGAGGATAAATTGAAGCGTTGCCTTAACCGTTCCACCTCCTTTGTGTCGTAGGATCTGAATTTATCGAGATTCAATCCCGTGGGCACCACGTGAACTTCGCGTATTACCCGGTAGCCGAACAGTTTTTTTCTCACCTTCTCCGTCGGAACGATGACGGCGTCGGAATAGTTGCAAAACCTCGCACTTAAAGCGCACACCATTCGCTTTAGGCCCTCTGTTTTCGGCAAGGGCAGATAATGAATGCAATCTTCATACATCGTATGGTAGCTATGGACGTGAGGAATGCCATATTTTTGCGCTACCTGCAAGCCCAATATGCCGACGGTAAATTCCGTTTGCGTGTGGATGACGTCAAGATGCATTTGCTTGCACTTATGGATCCAATAGGGCGCGACGACTAGGGCCAAATGTCTGTCTTTAACCATCATCGGGCTGACACTGGGCAGTCGATAGATGCGTTCTTTAGGTGCGCTCTGTGCATTTTTTGTTCGAGACGTAATCACATAGACGGTGTGACCCCTCCTTTCCAAGGCGCGTTTAAGCAAATAGGTAGAGTGGGCGACTCCGTTGATTTCGGGATAGTAGGTGTCTGTAAAGAGTCCGATTCGCATAATGCCTCCTTTTATTTGATTTTATCGGGGACCTATGGGATCGGTATAATTTTCTTGTAAAATGAATATAATTTTTTCGCACATCCGGCTCTTTATTTTATGTCTTCTTTTTTGATTTCTGCGTATGTAAAAAGGACCAAGCCGATGGCCTGGTCCTTTGTTTTATTTTAAGAGATTAGCCGTTTAAACGTTCGTAGCTTTCGAAGCGTTCTTTGGCGTTTCTTTCAGCTGCTTCGTAAAGTGCTTCTGCACGTTCGGGGAACAGCTTCTTCAAGGACGTGTAACGAACTTCGCCTTCGAGGAATTCTCTGTAAGGTTTCGTCGGAGCCTTGGAGTCTAAGCTGAAGGGGTTCTTGCCTTCATCTTTGAGGGTCGGGTTGTATCTGTACAGGTGCCAGTAACCGGTATCCACTGCTTTCTTTTCTTCAGCGATGGAAACGCCCATACCTTGGCGAATGCCGTGGTTGATACAGGGAGCGTAAGCGATTACTAAGGAAGGTCCGTTGTAAGCTTCAGCTTCTTTAATGGCCTTGAGGGCTTGGTTCTTGTCGGCGCCGATGGCGATTTGTGCGACGTAAACGTAGCCGTAGCTGGTCATCATGAGACCTAAGTCTTTCTTGCGAACTTCCTTACCGTTGGATGCGAATTTTGCAACTGCAGCCGTCGGGGTAGCCTTGGACGATTGACCACCGGTGTTGGAGTAAACTTCGGTATCGACAACCATGACGTTGATGTTTTCGCCGCTGGCCAATACGTGGTCTAATCCGCCGTATCCGATGTCGTATGCCCAACCGTCACCGCCGAAGATCCATTGCGACGGTTTGATTAAGACGCGTTTCATGCTGTTGATGGAAGCCAAGAGCTTGTCAGCTTCAGCATTGCCGGTCTTCTTGTCGAGCAAGGGAAGAATCTTAGCCGTAGCAGCCTTGGTAACTTCGTAGCTGTCGGAGTCTTCCAACCAAGCGTCGAATGCTTTGGCGATTTCTTCGTCAGCACCTAATTCCTTGAATTCTTCCATGTGTTTCTTAATGGTTGCTCTTTGTTGATCAACTGCAACCTTCATGCCGTAGCCGTATTCTGCGTTGTCTTCGAACAAGGAGTTAGCCCAAGAGGGACCTTGGCCCTTGTGGTTGGTGCAGTAAGGCATACTCGGTGCGGAACCGCCCCAGATCGAGCTACAACCCGTTGCGTTTGCAATCATCATGTGATCGCCGAAGAGTTGAGTAACTAATTTGATGTAGGGGGTTTCACCACAGCCTGCACAAGCGCCGGAGAATTCCAGGTGAGGCATGTGGAATTGCGAGTTCTTGACATTGTCTGCAGGAATTTGATCTTGCTTGGAAGATACGGTTTCTGCAAACTTCCAGTTGTCAGCTTGTTTTTCGAATTCATCTTCGAAGGGAACCATGACAAGTGCTTTTTCCTTTGCGGGGCAAACTTGTGCACAGTTACCGCAACCGGTACAGTCGAGGGGAGAAACTTGAATGCGGTATTCAAAGCCTTCAAGGCCCTTACCGTTGGGTTTCTTCGTTTCGAAGGATGCCGGTTTCTTCGCTGCTTCTTCTTCGTCTAACAAGAAGGGACGAATAACAGCGTGGGGGCAAACAAAGGAACATTGGTTACATTGGATACAGTTTTCAATCTTCCATTCGGGAATGTTGACTGCGATACCGCGTTTTTCGTATCTGGAAGTACCGGCCATAAAGGTACCGTCTTCCATGCCGACGAATGCACTGACGGGAAGGTCATTACCTTCTTGGCGAGTCATGGGAACGAGGATGTCGTTAATGAATGCCGGTGCGCCTTCGATTTCGTGGGATTCGGTTTCGCTTAAGTTTGCCCATTCTTTCGGGTAGTTAACCTTTTGAGCAGCGTTCATACCTGCGTCAACTGCAGCGTAGTTCATGTTGACGATGTCTTCGCCCTTGTGACCGTAGTCTTTGACGATGGCTTCTTTTAACTTTTCAGCTGCAACTTCTTCGGGAAGAACTTCAGAAAGTTTGAAGAATGCTGCTTGCATAACCATGTTGGTACGGTTACCTAAGCCGACTTCGCCTGCGATCTTCGTTGCGTTGATGATGTAGAAGTCTACGTCGTTTGCAGCGATGGAGTGCTTCAAGCTTGCGGGAAGATTTTCTTCTAATTCAGCTTCATCCCAGGTGGTGTTCAATAAGAAGGTACCGCCTTTTTTGATGCCGCGAAGCAAGTCGTATTGGTGTACGTAGGATTGCTTGGAGCAGGAGATGAAGTTTGCGGAAGTTAACAAGTAGGTAGAAGTAATCTTGTTGTGACCGAAACGCAAGTGGGACATGGTAACGCCGCCGGATTTCTTCGAGTCATAGTCGAAGTAACCTTGTGCATACATGTCGGTGCCGTCGCCGATGATCTTGATGGCGCTCTTGTTTGCACCGACGGTACCGTCGGAACCAAAGCCCCAGAATTTACAACCGATGGTTCCTTCCGGTTCGGTGTGAATTTCTTCATCGATGGAAAGGGACAGGTTGGTAACATCATCGACAATACCGATGGTGAAGCCGTTTTTCGGTTCGCTTGCACGCAGGTTCTTGAAGACTGCGAGAATTTGAGACGGGGTGGTGTCCTTGCTGCCTAAGCCGTAGCGGCCGCCGATAATAACGGGACGATCGTCGCGGTCATAGTACATGTCTTTGACGTCGAGCATTAAGGGTTCGGCAGTTGCGCCTTTTTCCTTGGTGCGGTCTAAGACAGCCACTCTCTTGACACTCTTCGGCATGGCGTCGAGGAAGTGTTTCTTGGAGAAGGGACGATAGAGGTGAACTTTCAGTAAACCGACTTTTTCGCCCTTAGCGTTTAAGTAGTCTACAACTTCTTCAATGGTTTCGGTTACAGAACCCATAGCTACGATGACGTCTTCTGCATTTTCGTCGCCATAGTAGTTAAACAGTTCGTAGTTTCTGCCGGTTAATTCGGAGATTTGCTTCATGTAATCTTCGGTGATACCGATGATGTCCGTGTAGAAGTGGTTGGCAGCTTCTACTTCTTGGAAGTAAATGTCCGGGTTTTGTGCAGTACCGCGAACTTCGGGATCTTGGGGAGCCAAAGCGCGTGCTCTAAATGCATTCACTGCGTCCATGTCGACGAGTTTTGCCAAGTCGTCGTATTCGAGGACTTCGATCTTTTGGATTTCATGGGAAGTACGGAAACCGTCGAAGAAGTGAACGAAGGGAACGCGGCCTTTAATGGCGGCTAAGTGAGCAACACCGGCTAAGTCCATGGCTTCTTGTACGGAACCGGAAGCGAGTAATGCAAAACCGGACGCACGAGCGGCCATAACGTCTTGGTGGTCACCGAAAATGCTCAGTGCGTGGCTAGCTAATGCACGAGCTGCAACGTGGAATACGCCGGGAAGTAATTCCCCTGCGATCTTGTACATGTTCGGGAGCATCAAGAGGAGACCTTGAGATGCGGTGTAGGTCGTGGTCAAAGCACCTGCTTGAAGTGCACCGTGTACGGCACCTGCGGCGCCGGCTTCGGATTGCATTTCCTTTACAGATACTTCGTTGCCGAAAATATTCTTTCTGTGATTACTGGCCCAGGCATCAATATGTTCTGCCATCGGGGATGAGGGCGTGATCGGGTAGATGCACGCTAAGTCAGAGAACGCATAAGCCACGTGCGCGGCGGCTGTGTTCCCGTCCATTGTTTTCATCGTCTTTGCCATTTCAACCTCCTAATATAACAACATTATCCTATGACTCAATTATATCAGTCATTAATTGAATTTCAAGTCGTTGACCGAAGTATTCAATATTTCAATCTGTTAAAAAACGAACATGCTACTGCCACGGATTTTTTTGTCGTTATGGCGCACAATCTTTAATGGTTGAGTTCATTTCTTTCGATGGATTCCAGCACCCGTTGGTTCAATGCCTCCGCCGCGTTGTAGCCCATTAATTTCTGTTTAAAGTTTCTGGTGGCGATTTCAATAATCATGGAGGTGTTCCTGCCGGTGCGCATGGGAATTTCGATCTTAGGCACAGACTTTCCGAGGATGTCGATTTTATCGTCTTCCATGCCCAAGCGGTTGTAGTCGGCAAAGTCGTCCCATTGTGTTAACTCAATGACCAGTTCCACCTCTTTTTCTTCCATAATGCAGCCGATGCCGAAGAGGCGCTCCACGTCGATGATGCCGATGCCGCGAATTTCCATAAAGTGGCGGGTGATGCTCGGCGAGGTGCCGATAAGGCGATTGTCCAGCATGCGGATCAGGACGGAATCGTCGGCGATGAGTTTGTGGCCGCTGACGATAAGATCCAAGGCCGTTTCCGATTTACCGATGCCGCTTTCCCCGGTGATTAAGACCCCGACGCCGTAAATGTCGAGTAGGATGCCGTGTTTTCTGATGGAGGGGGCCAATGCCCGTTGCATGTACGTAATGAGTTTGTACAGGGCGACGCTTGTGGAATCGGGGGTGCGCAGGATGGTGCAGTTGTTTTCTTTGGCGTACGTGCGCATTTCCGGGAAGATCTCTTGATTTTTCGTAATGATCAGCACCGTAATCATGTGTTCAAAAAAGGTCTTCAGCCGCAAGTCCCGCACTTTCGGATCCAGCCCTTTTAAATAGCACCACTCGGCGCCGCCGATGACTTGGATGCGGTCGGCGACAAATTTCGTGTAAAAGCCGCAAAGTTGAAGGCCCGGTCGATTGCATTCCGACGAGTACAGGCGAACGGCGCGGGTGTTGTCCGCCTGTTGGATGACTTCGTAATCGTTGTCTGCGATCAGTTGTTGTACGCTGATACTTCTTTTTTTATTGTTCATCTTTACCTCCGTGAAAGTGATCGACCAATGATTGTGCCGCGGCTTTTGTCATGCCGTCCACCGATGCCAGTGTCTCTACATCGGCACTTTTGATTTTCGACAGGGACTGAAAGGCCTGCATCAGGGCTTGTTTCCGCTTGGGCCCGATGCCGGGGATTCCGTCAAGTTCCGACTGAAAGCTCGACTTGGACCGAAGGCTCCTGTGGTAGGTGATGGCGAAGCGGTGAGCCTCTTCCTGAATTTGATAGATAAGGCGGTAGACAGGCGAATTTTTCGCCACGCGAATTTCTTTCTTATTATAATAAATGCCTCGGGTTTTGTGAAAGTCGTCTTTCACCAGGCCGGCCACGGGGATGTTTAGATTTAATTCTTCCAAAACCGTTAATGCCTGGGTTACCTGTCCTTTTCCCCCGTCCATCAAGATAAGATCGGGGAATTTGGCGAAGCCTTTGCTTTCGCCGAGGCCCGCTTGCTCTCTCAGGCCTCGTTTAAAGCGGCGGCTAAGCACTTCCCTTAAGGATGCGTAGTCGTCGGGTCCCACCACGTCTTTGATGCGAAAGCGGCGGTAATCGGTTTTCTTCGGCAGACCGTCTTCGAAGACCACCATGGAGCCCACGGATTCCACGCCGGAGATGTTGGAGATGTCGTAGGCTTCGATGCGACGGATGGATTCCCCCATGGCCAAGGCGTCCTGCAATGTTTCCAGCGTGTTTTCCACGTTTTTTTGTTTCGTACGCATTTGATCGGCGTGCTTGTCCAGCATGTCGATGGCATTTTTTCGCACCATGGTCATGATCTGCTTCTTCTCGCCGATTTTCGGCACGGCAATGTGCACATTGGCGCCCTTTTTCTCCGTAAGCATGGCCTCGACGAGTTCCCGCTCATCGAAGTAGTCGTGGACGTAAAGTTTCCCCGGAATGTAGGCAGTGCCGTGGTAAAACTGGGCGATAAAGGCTTTTAACAGTTGCCCCGGGCTGTCGCCGTAGGGATTTTCCATAAAGAAATGCTCCCTGCCCATGTTTTTTCCCCGGCGGAAGAAGAAGATTTGGATGCACGCATCTCGCCCCTGAGCCGCGAGGCCGATGACGTCGAATTCGTCGTCTTTTCCTGCCGCCGTAATGCGCTGCTTTTCCGTTAACGTGTAAAGGGCTTGAAGCTTATCCCGAATGGCCGCCGCCCTTTCAAATTCCAGGGCCTTGCTCGCCGCCTGCATCTCCTCTTCCAAGGCGTCGAGAAAAGGCACTTTCTTGCCGTCGAGAAAATCTTCGATGCCTTGAATGTAGCCGGCGTAATCTTCGGCGGATATGGCGCCGATGCAGGGGCCGGCGCAGCGGTGGATGTGGTAGTTTAAGCAGGGCCTCACCACGGGATTGGGCTTCGATAAATCCAGTTTGCAGTTTCTCAAAGGGAAGCGCTCGTGGAGAATGTCGATGGCGGAATTTACCGCCAAGACGTCGGGGAAGGGGCCGTAGTATCGACCGCCGTCTTTTACGATGCGCCGCGTCTTCATGAGCCGCGGAAAGGGCTCGTTGGTGATTTTTATATAGGGGTACTGCTTGTCGTCTCGAAGTAAGATGTTGTATTTCGGCAAATACTCTTTAATTAAATTGGATTCCAGAATCAAAGACTCCAATTCGCTGGAGACGATGATGTATTCGAAGTCTTCGATGTGGGAGACCATGCTCCGCACTTTCTTGTCTTTTTTTCCGTAGGAGCCGACGTACTGCCGCACCCTTTTTTTTAAATTTTTCGCCTTGCCCACGTAAATAATTTGATCCAGCTTGTTTTTCATTAAGTAGACGCCGGGATCGTCGGGCAAGGTCTTTAATTTTTCTCTTATGGCCAATTGACTCATGACACGCTCCTCTTGGCTAGTAAAAAACTGACCCCATCGGTCAGTTTTAAAGTTGGATATTATTTTTTAAGCTTTCGAAGGTTTTCTCGCCGATGCCCGGCACTTCCTTTAAATCCTCCAAGGCGGTAAAGGGATGGGCCGTGCGGTATTCGATAATTTTATCGGCGGTCTTTTCACCGATGCCGGGCAAGCGCATCAGGTCTTCTTTCGACCCGTTTTGTATGCTCACCGGCCCAGTTTGAGCAGGTGACGGCCCGCCGGTGGCGACGACCGGCGCCTGTTCGCCCGCTTTGGGAATATAAAGTTTTTCCTCGTCGTTAAGCTTTTTCGCTAAATTAATTTGCGAGGTGTCGGCATTGCCTACGATGCCCCCTGCCGCCGTAATGCCGTCTTTGACGCGTGCGCCTTTTTCCAGCTCGTAGAGCCCGGGATTTTTTACGGCGCCGCCGATGTCCACGTAGATGGCGGAGCCGATGCCTTCCTCTTCCGCAGGTTGTGTTTCTTTAAAATCGCTCTTCGCCACGTCCCCGTTTTCGATTACAAAGGAAGGTTCCTCGGCCCCCGCCGCCTTCAAACGATAATGGTAGTAGGACACGGTGAGAACCAAGAGGCACAGGGATGCGAAGGCCAGAATCTTTTCCCGATCGGTAAGCTTCATACAACCTCCGAAGATGCTATTTTACGCGCGCAATGGCTTCCGCTTCGATGACCACATTTTTCGGAAGTGCGGTGACGGCG
Organism: Peptoniphilus sp. HCN-40583; assembly: GCF_037892835.1. NCBI lineage: Bacteria > Bacillati > Bacillota > Tissierellia > Tissierellales > Peptoniphilaceae > Peptoniphilus > Peptoniphilus sp. HCN-40583. The sequence continues at coordinate 4,450 of NZ_JBBKBU010000015.1, read as the reverse complement.
ACGCAGCTGCGGGCCGGCCTGTGTTCCGTAAAAAATTCCCCATAGACTTCATTGATCGCCGAAAATTGATCCATGTCCAAAATAAAGAGATTCACCTTCATGACGTGGTTTAAGTCGGAGCCGGCGGCTTCCAGGAGATTCTTTACATTCGTAAGGCATTGGCGCGTGGCTTCTTTGATGTCGGTTTTGACTTCCCCGGTTTTCGGATCCACGGGAATTTGACCGGATAAGTACACGACGCCGCCGTCTTCCATCGCTTGGGAATAGGGACCAATGGCCGCCACGGTTTTATCCGTTTGAATCATTTTCATTGGTCTGCCTCGCTTTCTTCCTTGTCTTTGCTCCACAGCCGTTCCAAATTGTAGAACTCACGCATATCCCTATGGAAAATATGCACGATGACGTCGCCGTAATCCAAAATGATCCAGCGGGATTGGCCGTTGCCTTCGTGATGGTAGGTGTGATAGCCCGCTTCGGCCATTTTATCTTCCACTTCTTCGGCGATGGCGTTTAATTGAGGTGTCGAGCCGCCACTGATGACGACGAAGTAATCGGCAATGGCCGTCATGTCGCGAATATCCAAGGTTTGAATATCCGCACCTCCTCTGGCATCGGCGCTTTTTTCGATAATGTCTAACATGGCTTGAATCGTGTCTTTGCTCATAATAACCTCCTCATCTTATTTGTACCCTATTACTTTTGCTTTACGTTCATTTTGTAGAATAATTGATCCGCCCCATCGAAGTCCACGATGTAATAGCTCAGGCCGCCGATCATGTCCGCCGTGCCCGGAACCGTCGCCGTTTGGAGATTTTCTTCGCCGATGGAGACCATGGTCAGCCCCATGCGGGATACTTTCGACAGGGGCATATTGCTCGTGGTGTTATCCATGTAGCTCACCAAGAGAGAGGGCGCATGAAGCACCCCTTTGGAGCTTTTCACTTTTTGTACAAAGGCGGACATAAATGCCTGTTGCGCCTTCACGCGGTCTAGGTCGGCATTTTTGTAGCCCTTTCTGAAGCGCAGAAACTGCATGGCCTGATCCCCGTTCAGGTGTTGATGGCCTTTTTTCAGATGAATAGACAAAGGCGGATCCGCCGAGGGATCTTCGTAGTCCATGTCCATGGGCACATAGACGTCGATGCCGTCGACGATGTTTACCACGTCTTTCACGAAGGCGTAGTCCACGACGATGTAATAAGGAATGTTTAAGTCGAAGTTTTTATTTACGGTTTCCAGGGCCAAGTCGGCCTTGCCGAAGGCATAGGCGTGATTTAATTTCGTCTTGCCGTGATCCTTGATTTTCACACGGGAATCCCGCGGCAAAGAGATCAAGGATGCGGTTTTATTTTCTCCGTCCACGTCCAGAACCATCATGACGTCGCTACGGGTATTTTGTGCTTTTTTAGAATCTAAACTGTCCACGCCAATTAAGAGGACCTGAAATTTTTCATTGCTGTTTTTTAAATCGCTGATCCAGGTCTTCACCTCGGAATCATCGCCCATATTCGTGTAAAAATTCAGGGCTACGACGGCGACAAAGACGATTAACAGCGTGAGGAAAAATCCTCGAAAGAAGCTTTTCATCTTAATTTCTCCATGTAATCATTGTAACAGCGGACGGTATCTAAATGAATGGTGGTGCCGCGCTCAATCAGAAAGAGCAAATTGCCCTGCACCGAAGCGGCCATGGCCTCCGTTAAATCGGCTTCGGCTTTTTTCCGCAAATCTTCCACGCCGTCGAAGTTTCGCATGGGCTCCAGGTAGTCGGCTAAAAATACCACCTCTTCCACCGGCGACATGTTTTCCGTCCCCGTGGTGTGGTAGCGAATGGCCCGAAGGATTTCCTCATCGTCGATGCCGTAGTCGACTCGCGCCGCCTCCGCCGCCACATAAGCGTGGAGCACTTGTGGAAAGGCCTTAAAACTGTCCAAGTCCTTCACCTGAAGGCGCCGGGCCTCTTGCCACAAGCGGTCCTTGTCCTTGAATTTACAAATATCGTGAAACAAAGCCGCCGTCTTCGCTTTTTCTACATCGACGCCGTGGATTTTTGCGAGCATCTCCGCCATTTCCGTGACGCGCAAAATATGTTTGTATCGTTTTTCGCCGATGGCTTCGACGATTTGATCAAATGCTGGCCCTTTCAATAGATGTAAAACCTCTTCTTCCTGATATAGGCCATGACGTCGTCGGGAATGAAATACTTCACCGACTTGCCTTGGCGTATGCGATTTCTTAAGCCCGTAGAAGATATTTCCAATAGGGGCGTATCGATTAACACCACATCTGCATCGTAGGTGGTTTTGAGGTGGCGAATTTCCTCGCGAATGGCTTCTTTCGTAATAGCCCCGTCCCCGGGACGCACGGCCACGGCAAATTGTGTCAACTTCGCCAGGGCGTCGAAGCGCTTCCAGGTCTTTAAGTCCTGTAAAATGTCGGAGCCTAAGAAGAAGTAAAATTCCGCTTCCGGATAGATTCTCTTCAGCGCGGTCAAGGTGTCCACGGAATAGGTGGTGGTGGTTTTCGTCACTTCCAGATCCGACGTTTCGAAATAGTAATTTCCCGCCACGGCAATGTCCACCATCTTGAGGCGCTCCTTGGCGGTAACGGAGTAATCCCGTTTGTGGGGTGCGTTGCCCGTAGGAATAAACAAGACCTTGTTTAGGCCCAAGTGGGCGCGCATGTACTCGCTCATCATTAAGTGGCCCATGTGAATGGGATTAAAGGAGCCGCCCATGATCCCGATTTTCATACTTACTCCAGAACGATGACGGGGTCTTCTTTGGCGGGGCGGTAGAGGGTGAGCTTGCTGCCGATGCCTTGGACGAACTCCGCATTCAATGCTTCGGTGAGGGTGGCCGCCGCCTCATTTAATTCCACCGCCGTGTTTTGCAGAAGGGCGATCTTCACCAATTCGTGGTCTTCAAGCAAATGGTCGATTTGCTCGATCACCCCCGGCGTTATGCCGTTTTTTCCTATTTGCATCAACGGCTTCATGCCGTGTGAAAGACGCTTCAGTTGCGCCCGTTGTTTTCCTGTAATCATAAACTCCCTACTCGAAAAATTCAAATTCATAATCCGCAATAAAGACGGACTCACCTTCTTCTATGCCCAGCTCCCGAAGCTTGTCGATGACGCCGTTTTTCCTGAGGTTTTCTTGGAAATAACGCAGGGAATCCCTATCGTCGAAGAAGGTGGAGCCCAAAAGGCGCTCGATGTACGGGCCGTCGACAATGTAGCGGCCGCCTTCTTTTCTCACCGAAATGCCCGGTTCTCTCTCTTCTTCTTCCACATAATAATCCTCGTCCAAGCTGTCGTATTCGATGTCCGTGTTCTGAAGCACCTCATAGACTTTGTAGAGCATGGGCTGAATATCTTTGGTGGTGGCGGCGGATCCGGAAAAGACCGTGTAGCCCCGTTCTTCCAGTTCGCTGCGCAGTGCCGCTTCCCTTTCCTGCGCCTCGGGCAGGTCCATTTTATTAATAAAGACGATTTGCGCCTTGTCCTTTAATGCGATGTTGTAGTCTTCAAGCTCCCGATTAATGGCCTCGAAATCCTCCAAGGGATCCCGATAATAGGCGCCGCTTCCGTCTAAAACGTGGATCAATACGCCGCTTCGCTCCACGTGGCGCAAAAAGTCGTGGCCCAAGCCCACGCCATCGGAGGCCCCTTCGATGAGGCCTGGAATGTCTGCACAGACGAAGCTCTTCCCCGGGCCCAAATAGACCACGCCTAAATTCGGCGAAAGGGTAGTAAATTCGTAATTGGCGATTTTCGGCTTCGCACTGGAAATGACGGAGAGCAAGGTGGATTTACCTACATTGGGAAAGCCCACGAGCCCCACATCGGCGAGAAGCTTCAGCTCCAAGACAATGGTGCGCTCTTGGCCCTTAAAGCCCATTTGCGCAAAGGTCGGCGCCTGGCGGGTGCTGGTTGTGTAGCGGGCGTTGCCCTTGCCGCCGCCGCCCCCTTGGGCGATGACGAAGCGTTGGCCCGCATCTTTCATATCGACGATGATTTTATTCGTCTTCTCATCCCGCACCAAGGTGCCTACGGGAACTTTCAACAGTATGTCTTCGGCATCGGCGCCGAATTGTTTTTTGCTGCGGCCGTTTTCTCCGTTTTCAGCTTTGTAAACCCGCTTGTAGCGAAAATCCATAAGCGTCCGCATGTTTTCGTCGGCGACGAGTACGACGCTTCCGCCGCGCCCGCCATCGCCGCCTGCCGGCCCTCCGGCGGGAACGTATTTCTCTCTGCGCCAAGCCACGGCGCCGTCACCGCCGTTGCCGGCTTTTACCGTAATGGTACACAAATCGACAAACATCTCACACCCCCAGTATGATTGGTATTATATCACAGTCCGATTTATGAAAAGATCTCCCATCTCTAAACTATGTATAAGAAAAAATAAACCGCAGATTTCTCTGCGGTTTCAGAGTGATGACAAAGG
>NZ_JBBKBU010000014.1:0-55547 GCF_037892835.1 Peptoniphilus sp. HCN-40583 | reverse complement strand
CAAAAAACGAGAGGGCTTCCTCTCGCTTAGTTGTCTAATTGCCGCTTTAAATCTTCCAGTTTTTTCTTGTTCTCTTCGTCCATGGCGAGGTAGGCGCCTTTTTTCGTGCGAATGCGATTGGCTTCTTTTCGCGTCAAGGTTTTCGAACGCTTCACCAAAAGCTCCAGCTCTCTGGCGCTAATGCGCTTGCCCCCGCGGGCGAGGATGATCTGTTGCTCCACATAGTCGCTGGTGGCCACGGTGACATCCCGCACCCGGCCCATGGCGGCGATTTCGCTTTCGATGTAGCGATCGGCGGTGACGGTTTCTTTCGTAAAGACGATGTCCATGTGGGGCTTTTTTTCCAAGCTGCCTCCGTTGCCCTTTACCCGATAGGCGTCGAAGACGAGGATGATAAAAATATGCTCCGTGGCGGCGTATTCTTCCAAGAGATCCACCAAAAGGGCCCGCGCCTCTTCCAGGTGCTCGTCGATGAGCCCTTCGAAATCGGACCAATAGTTGATGATGTTGTAGCCGTCGACGAATAAATAGCGGCCGTCTCGTCTATAGCGCCGATGCCTTGCCATGTCGCTGTCTCTTGATGTCGTAGAGGAAAATCGAGGCGGCCACGGAGGCGTTTAAGGAATCGAAGCCCCCGTCCATGGGAATGGAGAGCAGGCTGTCCACGTGTTCCTTCGTTTTCTCCGCCAGGCCCTTGCCCTCGTTTCCGATGACCACGGCGATGGGGCCGGTGAGATCCGCATCGTAGAGGGCGCCCTTTCCGCCGTCGGCGCCGTAGACCCAAATGTTTTTCGCCTTTAAATCGTCGATGGTGCGGTTCATGTTTGTGACCTTCGCCACGATCATGTGGTCCACCGCCCCGGCGGAGGTCTTATACACCGTGGCGTTTACGGCGGCGGCCCGATGTTTCGGAATCACCACGCCGTGGGCGCCCATGGCGTAGGCGGAGCGAATAATGGCGCCGAGGTTGTGGGGATCTTCGATGCCGTCTAAGAGCACGATCAGTGGATCCTCGCTTTTTTCTTCGGCCAGAGCCAACATATCCTCCACGCTGCCGTAGGTGAAGTCGGAAATAAAGGCCACGACGCCTTGGTGATTTTGGCCTCCCGTCATCTCATCGAGGCGGGATTTTTCCCGCTCCTGAACGTAGATGCCCAGCTCCTTGGCGCGGCCGCGAATTTTTTTCATGGAGCCGTCTTTGGCGCCCTTTTGAATGTAAACTTTATCGGGCATTTTATCCAAGGCTTCCAAGACCGGGTTTCGGCCGTAGATCATGGTCGTTTCCATAGTTCCTCCTTATAAAAGGCGCGGATTTCCTTGATTTTTCCGCAGGTCATGGCCCCTTCCGGGCAGGGCCCCGTGACACAGGCAGGCCCCGCTTGTCTGAACACTTCAGGGGCCACGGCGATGACTTCTTTTAACATGGCGAGGGCCATGTCGCGAATTTCCCACTGAGCCCGCATACACAGCCGCATGGTAAAAAAGTGCATCAGGCTTCTGGCATTCATGGTGACGACGATTTTCGTCTCGCAGGCATTGGGAAGCACGTAGCGGGCATCTTCGATGGCGCGCTTTTCCGCTGTGCGGGCCGCTTTCTTTTCTTCCATGCCCCCGGCGACAAGCTCTTTGATATAGGTCGTCTTCAGCTGATCGCTTAACGCTTCGTAGGCCTTGTGGGCATCTTCCATGCTTTGGATGAAGCGGGCCTTGGCGGCTTCGTCTTTTTCGATGGCCTTGGGAATAATGTACTCAAACTGATCCAGACGCACGTAGCGCTGGGATTGTTGGGAGTAGCTGGCCAGGCGGTGGCGCACCAGTTGATGGGTCAAAACCCGGCTCACCCCTTCCACGGCAAAGGTGAAGCTAATGTGTTCCATGGGCGAGGCGTGGCCCATGTCGGCGAGCATGGCGACGAAGCGAGCAATTTCCGCCTCGTCTAATTTCTCTTCGATGCCATCGACCCCCACCGGGGAGTAGCAAAGTTTGGCCGCTTTGGCGATGGTGGCCGCCCCGTCCGGGGTGTATGCAATGAGTTTAACCTTCATTTTCCCATATCCTCTCAATTTCTTTAAAGTATTCCAAAAGCCGCACCGTGTTTCCCGAACTGTACAAATAGCCGATTAAACACTCAAATCCCGTGGCCCTCCTATAATCGGCCACGGAGGCATTTTTCGCCGTGGTCTTCGGGTGGGCGTTGCGCCCGCGGCGAAAGACGGCGGCCTCTTCTTCCGTGAAAAAATCCTGCAATTCTTCGGCAAGGGCGGACTGAGCCGACGCCTTCGCCCGCTTCGCGCTCGCCCGATGAAGGCGGGCCACCTTTTCGTTTCGGTGAAGGATCCGGCTTCTGATAAAGAGTTCGTAAACGCAATCCCCTATGTACGCAAGAACGAGGGGATTTTGCCCCCTCGCCTCGTCTTCCGTCCACATAGGTGCGGAAAAATATCCTCTTAAATCCTCTTCCACAAAGTGCCCTCTCTCGTGTCTTCGATGGCGATGCCTTTTTCGAAGAGTTCGTCGCGAATGGCATCGGCCCGGGCGAAATCTTTGTTGGCGCGGGCGGCCTTCCTTTCTTCTAACAGGGCTTCGATTGCGCTGTCTTCGTCGGCTTCTTCCCGGCGATACAAAATGCCCAAGACCCCTGCCAGTTCCATAAAGGTGTCGTAGGCCAATTGCAAGCTGTCTTTCTTCGGCCCTTTGGCGATAAAGGTGTTAATCTCTCTCGCCAAGGTGAAGAGGGCGCCGGTGGCGCGGGCCGTGTTCAGGTCGTCTTCCATGGCCGCCATAAATTCTTCTTTTTCGCGGCTGACGGCGCCGTCGAAATCGGCGTCTTTCCCCGCTTCCATGTCGCTCTTTAAAAGCTGTTCCATGTGATCCCTGACGCCGTAGAGCCGGTCCAGACCCGCCTTGGTTTGTTCCATGGCGTCGTAGGAGTAGTTAATGGGGCTGCGGTAGTGGGCGCTTAAAAGGAAGAAGCGCAGCACTTCCAAGTCGAAGACATTGGCCACTTCACGCACCGTAAAGAAGTTGCCCAAGGACTTGCTCATCTTCGTGCCGTCGACGGTAATCATGCCGTTGTGGAGCCAGTAATTGGCAAAGGTCTTGCCCGTTAATGTTTCCGATTGGGCGATTTCATTTTCGTGGTGCGGAAATTGCAAGTCTTCCCCGCCGGAGTGGATGTCGATGGTTTCGCCCAGCAGGGTCTTGGCCATGACGGAGCATTCAAGGTGCCAACCGGGACGGCCGTCGCCCCAGGGGCTGGCCCAGAAGGGTTCCCCTTCTTTTTTGCCCTTCCACAGGACAAAGTCGCCGGGGTTTTTCTTCGCGCTGTTGACTTCGATGCGGGCGCCGCTTTGCAGCTCGTCGATGTTTTTACCGGAGAGCTTGCCGTAGCCCTTGGCCTTGGTAATGTCGAAGTACACGTCGCCGTCGGCGGGATAGGCCGCGCCTTTTTCCACGAGGCCCGAAACAAATTCCAACATGGGCTCGATAAATTCCGTGGCCCGGGGATTAATGGTCTTGTAGGTGTAGAGATTCAACCCGTTGGCATCTTGCATAAACTCGCCGATGTAGCGATCGGCCACGTCGAAGACCGTGGTGTTCTCGTCCTTGGCCCGATTAATCAACTTGTCGTCGATGTCCGTAAAGTTGACGACGAAATCCACGTCGTAGCCTTTATAGATAAAGTAGCGGCGCAAGGTATCGAAAACTACCAAGGGGCGGGCATTGCCCACGTGAATGAAATTGTAGACCGTGGGGCCGCAGTTGTACATGCGTACCTTTTTTTCTTCGAGGGACTTGAATTCCTCTTTTTGTCGCGTCATGGAATTAAATAATTTCACGTCTATCCCCTTTCTTTCGCCTTAAATGTCGAAGTAATAGCTGTTTTCCAATTTATCGTGAATGGCGGCCAACAGATTGTCGTAGTCCTCGTCTTGAATGAAGAGGACGTCCAGATCGCGCTTTCTTACGCCGTCGCGAATGCGCTTCACATCCGCAGGTTGCACGGAATTCAGATACACCAGCGCCAAATCCGCGCCGTCTAAATTGCTTTCGATGCTTTCCTTGGATACCTCGCCGACGTGGACCACGTCGCTTCCCGCATCCTTCAGGGCATTGATTTGCTCCGTCACCACATCGCCTTTGCCGAAGACGCTGAGCTGAAGGTGTTCGAGAAATTCATCGTCGTCCACCGGCGCCAGGTCGTTGTCGTAATCCGTGGTAAGCACATTCTCGCCGTCCATATTGTGGATCCAAATGACCCGGCCCCCCTGGGGATCCCGTTGCCAATAAGCGTAGTCCACAATATCGCCTTCGCCTACATTTAAATTGCCCAGGCTCACGTCTTCCAAATTAATGCGCAGGCTGCCTTCTTCCCCTTCGCCTTCGATGTAGAGGCCGCGGAAGTCGGAATCGTAGAGCACCCGTGCGTAGGGAATCACCCGCCGTTCGCTTTCCGGGGTTTCTTCGGCTTTTTGCAGAAGTTCGTAATTATAAATGTTTTTCAGATGGTTGTTGTTATACACCTGTTTCACTACTTTGGCGCGAACTTCATCGCCTTCGCCGATGTTTTGCAGGCGCAAGACTTTTTCCGGAATAAACACATTGTCGTCGCCTAAGGTGCCGCCGCCGAGGCGGAGGCGAACACGGCCCACGTAGTAGTCGTCGTCATTTGCGGAAATTTGCGGCGCTTCCGAGTAGGTGGTGTCCGATTCGATGTCGTAGAGAAGCTCCATGAGGTCGAAGAGCTTTTCTATGCGGCCCCGGCGCTCGAAGAGATTCTCGCCGGTCATGCCGTCGATGCAGGTTTTCATTTCACTTTTAATTTCGTTTACCATATAGTTTTTGTTCATTTGTTCTTTCTCCATTTCTACATTTTATCTTCTCTATTTTATCACGTCCCGCCCTTTATCTCCACCGCAGGGAGCATTGTCTATGCTTTTTATGGGAATTCACAAATTTATAATGGCTTATAAAAAAATCCCCTTACCATGGTGGTAAAGGGATTTTGTGTTTGAGCTGATTACATCATGCCCATGCCGCCGCCCATGCCGGCTGCGCCTAAATCGGGCATGTCTTCTTTAATGTTGGCCACAGCGGCTTCCGTGGTGAGAAGCATGCTGGCCACGCTGGCTGCGTTTTGCAGGGCACTTCTCGTAACCTTGGTGGGATCCACGATGCCTTTTTCGATCATGTTCACGTACGTGCCGTTGTAAGCATCGTAGCCGACGCCGGGTTTTTCGCCCTTGACGTGTTCGACGATGACGGAGCCTTCGGCACCGGCGTTTTCCGCGATTTGACGAAGGGGTTCTTCCAGTGCGCGGAGAATAATCATCATGCCGGTTTTTTCGTCGCCTTCGCCTGCCTCGGCCAATGCTTCCACGCAGCTGATGCAGTCGACGAGGACCACGCCGCCGCCGGGAACGATGCCTTCTTCGACGGCGGCACGGGTGGCTGCCAGGGCATCTTCGATGCGAAGCTTGCGTTCTTTGAGTTCGATTTCCGTGGCCGCACCGACTTGGATGACGGCGACGCCGCCGGAAAGTTTGGCCAGGCGTTCTTGCAATTTTTCCCGATCGAATTCGCTTTCCGTTTCTTCCACTTGGGCGCGAATTTGGCCGATGCGTTCGTCGATGGCGCTTCGATCGCCGGCGCCGCTGACGATGACGGTCTTGTCTTTTTCCACGCGGACTTTTTGTGCCTGGCCCAGCATATCCACGGTGGCTTCTTTAATGTCCAAGCCCAAGTCTTCGGTAATCACCGTGCCGCCGGTTAAAATGGCGATGTCTTGAAGCATGTCTTTTCTTCGGTCGCCATAGCCCGGTGCTTTGACACCGACCACATTTAAGGTGCCGCGAAGTTTGTTGACCACCAAAGTTGCCAAGGCTTCCCCTTCGATGTCGTCAGCGATTAAGAGGACGGGGCGGGATTCTTGAAGCACTTGTTCCAAGACGGGGAGAATGTCTTGAATGTTGGTGATTTTCTTATCGGTAATTAAAATGTAGGGATCGTCCAATTCGGCGACGCGCTTTTCCGGATCGGTGACCATGTAGGGGCTCAGGTAGCCGCGGTCGAATTGCATCCCTTCCACGACATCCAATTGGGTGCCCATGGAGCGGCTTTCTTCCACGGTGATGACGCCGTCTTTGCCTACTTTTTCCATGGCTTCGGCAATAAGCTCGCCGATGCGTTCGTCGGCGGCGGAAATAGCGGCCACGCTTGCGATGGCATCGGAGTTGTCTACGGGCACGGAGAATTTCTTTAATTCTTCCACAATGGCGTCTACGGCCTTTTTAATGCCCTTTTGAAGGACCATGGGGTTGGCACCGGCGGCCAGGTTCTTCAAGCCTTCGCGAATAATGGCTTGGGCAAGAAGGGTGGCGGTGGTGGTGCCGTCGCCGGCGACGTCGTTGGTCTTGGTGGCCACTTCTTTTACCAGTTGTGCCCCCATGTTTTCGAAGCGATCTTCTAATTCGATTTCGCGGGCGATGGTTACGCCGTCGTTGGTAATGAGGGGTGCGCCGAATTCTTTATCGAGGACGACGTTTCTGCCCTTGGGCCCCAAGGTAACTTTTACCGTATCCGCTAATTTGTTAATGCCGCCGACGAGACCTTCACGGGCGTCTGCGCTGAATTTAATTTCTTTTGCCATAGTATCTCCTACTTTCTATTACTTAGTTTAATTTTGCCAGCAGGTCTTGGTATTTTAATACGATGACGGTTTCGCCGTCCATTTCCACTTCGTTGCCTGCGTATTTACTGTAGATGACTTTGTCCCCTTCGGCGACATCGCAGTGAATGTCTTCGGAATTTTTTAATTCCTCGCTCACGGCGATGACCGTGGCCACATTGGACTCTTCTTTTGCCGTATCGGGCAAGACGATGCCGCTTGCCGTGACGTTTTCTTTCTCTATTTTTTGAATTACAACACGTTCACCTAATGGTTTAATGGTCATGATGTGCCTCCTGAAATAATATTAGCACTTGCACTAATCGAGTGCCAGCTTTCTCTATTATGATACCACAATTTTAAAACTTGTAAACCGTTTCAGGTGATTATTTCTCCTAACCGTCGAGCGTCCGGCCGGTTGGCACCCATTTTCACATTCTCAAGTACACACTACATATAGATAATTTTCCCAAACATCTTCCATTTATCTCCCATATGTAGTATAATCGTCTCGCTTGGGCGACAGCGCCCACTAATCGTAAATGAACACCCGAAGGGGGTGTCGAAAAAGCAACAGTGATCTTATTCGGAGGAAAAAATGAGCAGTTTAAGGATTATTAAGCGCAACGGCGAATCCGTGGATTTCGACGGATCGAAAATTGTCGTGGCCATTGAAAAGGCCATGCACTCACCTACGGGCTATTTCGTGGAAAATCAGGCCGACTTGGTGGCAAAGGAAATCGAAGACGAAATTTTACACCACGATTTATCTTCCACGGTGCTTCAAGTGGAAAAGCGTGTCTTCGAAAAATTAATCGAGAAAAACAACATCGCCACGGCCAAGGCCTATGAGTCCTACCGTTCGGTGCAATCCTTTAAGCGGGAAAACAACTCCACCGACTCCTCCATCGAAAGCCTTTTAACTTATTCCGATGCGGATTTAATGGACGAAAATTCCAATAAAAATGCCGTGGTCGTCTCCACTCAGCGGGACCTCATCGCCGGGGAAGTGTCGAAAGACATCGCCCGCCGCCGCATTCTCCCCACGGACATCGTCACGGCCCACGACTCCGGCGCCATTCACGTCCACGACATGGACTACTACATTCAGCCCATGTTCAATTGCTGCTTGATCAATTTGGAAGATATGCTGAAAAACGGCACGGTGGTCAACGGCAAGATGATCGAATCGCCGAAGAGTTTCCAAACGGCCTGCACCATTACCACGCAAATCATCGCCCAAGTGGCTTCCGGTCAATTCGGCGGTCAATCCATTAACGGCATCGACCGCATCTTGGCGCCCTACGTGCGCCGAAGCTACGAAAAATACCTAAGCGCCTCCATTTCCGAGCAGCTGGACATTTACGGCATGGAAAAAGCGGACATGGCCATGGCGGAAAAAGTGGCATGGAACCGCACGAAGCGGGAAATTAAATCCGGTGTGCAAACCATTCAATACCAAATCAACACCCTCATGACCACCAACGGCCAAGCGCCCTTCGTCACCTTGTTTATGTACTTCGATCCCGAAAGCGACTACGCCTACGAGGCCTCCCTCATTACGGAAGAAATCCTTCGCCAACGAATCGACGGCATTAAAAACAAACAAGGGGTCAAGGTCACGCCGGCTTTCCCGAAACTGATCTACGTCCTCGACGAACACAACATCCACGAAGACAGCCCCTACTACTACCTCACCCGCCTCGCCGCCACCTGCACGGCAAAGCGCATGTACCCTGACTACATTTCCGCCAAGAAAATGAAGGAAATCTACGAAGGCAATGTGTTCTCCCCCATGGGCTGCCGCTCCTTCCTCTCTCCCTGGAAAGACGAAGATGGCAATTACAAATTCGACGGCCGCTTTAACATGGGCGTCGTGAGTGTGAACCTGGCACAAATCGGCATCTTGGCAGGCCACGACGAAGAGGCCTACTTCGAGCTGTTAAACAAGCGTCTTGAGCTGGTGAAAAAAGCCCTTTTGATTCGCTACGAACGCCTGAAGGAAGTCACCAGCGACGTCTCCCCCATTCACTGGCAAGACGGCGCCATCGCCCGCTTAGAGCCCGGCGAAAAAATCGCCGATTATTTAGAAGGCGGCTACTCCACCTTATCTTTGGGCTACATCGGCCTCTACGAAGCCACCAAATGCGTCGTCGGCACCTCCCACACCACGAAAGAAGGCCACGCCTTCGCCATGCGCGTCATGCACGCCATGCGTGATGCCGTCGACAGCTGGAAGGCGGAATCCGGCCTGGGCTTCGCCCTCTACGGCACCCCGGCGGAATCCTTGACCCACCGCTTCTGCTCCATTGACAAAGCCACCTTCGGCGACATCGAAGACATTACGGACAAGGGCTACTACACCAACAGCTACCACGTCGACGTGCGGGAAGAGATCAACGCCTTCGACAAATTCGATTTCGAAAGCGAATTCCAAAAAATCTCCACCGGCGGCTGCATCAGCTATGTAGAAATCCCGAACATGACCAACAACATCGACGCCGTCATGACCATGATCGGCTACATTTACGATCACATTTCCTACGCGGAATTTAACACGAAATCCGACTACTGCCACGAATGCGGCTTCGACGGCGAAATTACCGTCAACGACAGCGGCGACTGGGAATGCCCCCAATGCGGCAACAAAGATCGCACCAAGCTTACCGTCATCCGCAGAACCTGCGGCTATTTAGGCGAAAACTTCTGGAACGAAGGCCGCACCAAAGAAATCGACGCCCGCGTCCTGCACATTTAAATGGACTACGGCAATTACGCGCAAATTCGGCCCCTGGATGTGGCCAACGGCCCGGGCATCCGCGTGTCGGTCTTCGTCACCGGTTGCAGTCGAAAATGCAAAAACTGTTTCAACGAACTCTATCAGGATCCCGCCTACGGCGAGCCCTGGACCGATGAGACCACGGAAACATTGATTAAGTATTTAAGCCGCCCGGAAGTTGCGGGCCTCACCCTTTTAGGCGGCGAACCCATGGAAAATACCTGGCTACGACGGGTTTTAGCGGATGTAAAAAAACAAATCCCGACCTCCGTGTGGATTTATTCCGGCTACACCTTCGAAGAGATCCTCGCCGATCCCGAAAAAGTGAAGCTTCTCGAATCCTGCGACGTTCTCGTGGACGGGCCCTTTGTGGAGGCGAAGAAAAACTTAAAACTCGCCTTTCGGGGCAGCGAAAACCAACGCATCTTGGACATCCCCAAGAGCCTAAAAGCCCATACAGCCATAAAAAAAGAGAGAGACGAGTGAGTCTCTCTCTTTTTTCTTAGTACATGAAAAAGCCCATGGCGGCATGAATGAGGATGACGACGACAAAGGCGGGAAGCATATTGGCGACTTTCAGGTCTTTGATTTCCAAAATGCCGAAGCCGATGGCGAGAATCATAATGCCTCCGACGGAGGTTAAATCGGCGAGCAAAACATCGCTGATGTAGGGTTCCAAAAAACCGGACATAAGGACCAGGGCGCCTTCGTATAAAAAGGTGGGAATCGCCGACAGGGCGACGCCGATGCCCAGGGTGGAGCCGAAGACCAAGGAGGTCATGCCGTCCAACACGCTCTTGATCATGAAGGTTTCGGTACTTCCGTTCATCCCCGCCTCAATGGCGCCGATAATGGCCATGGAGCCGACACAAAATAAGATGGAGGATTGGATGGCGGCGGTCATGGGGCCTTCTCCAGTCACCTCGCCTCCGGACCGCGCCGCCAGGCGGCTATCGATTTTTTCACCGAAGCGACTGAAGGCGCCGTCGATATCCATGGCGGCGCCGATGCCCGTGCCGATGGCAAGGGACATCATGACGATGATGAATTCATGGGCCTTTAGGGCCATTTGAATCCCCATAATCATGACACTTAAGGGAAGCACCAATAATACCTGCTCCTGAACGCGGGTAGGGATTCGATTGCCTATGAATTTACCCAGTATCGCCATGATGGCAATGGCCAGGGCATTGGTAATGACACCGATCATAACTTCCTCTTTTCTCTTTCGCTTAAAAATAATAATTGCTGAATGTAGCCGGCATCGTCGCCGAAGCGGCTCGTGGCATAATCCGATGCCGCTTGTCCGTTTTTGAAATCGCCGAAGCGTGCCATGGCTCTGGCGATCCACACGTCCACGGGAAAGGCGTCTTTTTTTCCGTAGCCAAAGAGCAAAATGCAATCCGCCACCTTGGGCCCCACCCCTGAAAGCTGCATCAGGTAGGTCTTTGCTTCATTATACGCTAATTCACGAGGCCGATGTAAGTCGAATTTTCCCGCGGCCACCAAGCGGGCCGTTTCGATTAAATACTTGTCCCGATAGCCCGCCCCGAGGGCTCGGAGCGCATCCGAAGACAGGCCTGCCATCACTTCCGGTGCAGGCAAGCTGTAGGCGGTGAGGCCTTCCGCCTCCGCCAGTTTCTCGCCGTAGTTTTTCGACAGATCCAAGACGCTTTTTTGAATGCGAAAGAGATTGTTGTTGGATGAGAGGATAAAGCCCACAATGGCTTCCCAGGGATCCTGTTTTAAAATCCGAAGCGGTAAATAGGGCGCGAGGTCCTTTAAGTCGTCGGCACTTTGCACCAATCGGGCGGCCCTCTCGTAATCGTGGCCCTCGTCGAAAAAGATGCCGCAGGCCTTTTCATCGCCTCGGGTCAGCTCGCCTTCTTTAAGAAAAAATGCGTCACTTCCGTTGACGGCACAGAGCGTGCCCCCGGCCTCTTCCCAGTGGTGGAACTGGCCGCTTTTTATGGTCATGACCGGATCAAACACAGGCGCCTCCTTTCAAAAAAATAAGAGCGAGGCATTTGCCCGCTCATAAAATCGTCGACCTAACGCTCGCTTTCGGTCAGGTAGTAGCTTAATGTTAAAAGGCTGTCGGTGAGACGAATGTTTTCCACAACCACGGTGTCCGGCGCTTCCAAATCTTCCGGTGCGAAATTCCAAATGCCGCGGATTCCCGCCTCGATCAGGCGATCGGCAATGGCTTGGGCGCCTTCTTTCGGTACGGTTAAAATGGCGACTTCCACTTCTTTATGGGCTTCCATAAATTGTTCCAGCTCGTCGACGGAGCGAACTTCGTGATTGCCCACGGTGGTGCCGATGACCCGCTCGTCCCGGTCGAACATGGCCACGATTTCAAAGCCGCTTTTCAAAAAGCCCTTGTAATTGCTGATAACCGAGCCCAATCGACCGGAACCGATAAGGATGGTTTTGTAAATTCTGGGAATCCCCAATATGTTTTCTAATTCCGTCTTTAAAACGGCCACTTTGTATCCGTAGCCTTGTTGGCCGAATCCGCCGAAATTATTTAAGTCTTGACGAATTTGCGACGCCGTAAATCCCGTTAAATCACTTAATTCTTGGGAGGAGATGCGATCTTCGCCACGATCATCTAATTCGATTAAGTATCTATAATATTTCGGAAGCCTTCTTATGACGGTTTCTGAAACCTTACCTTTACGCATAGCCAATAGTATCACCTTTCGCTCTTTCTATTTTTAAGAATGTTACGAATTTATCTAATTCTATGAACTAGTATACAAAAAAAATCATCGCTTGAAAAGCCTTATTCCACGATTTTCCCGACTTTTTCTCCCCGTCCTTTTCTGCTATGATGTTTTTATGAAGGAGGAGAGGCACTTGGCAATCGTATCGGCACAAGGTTTGGAGAAGACTTTTTACATCGACCCCATTTTAAAGGACGTGGGATTTTTAATCGAAGCGGGCGAAAAAATCGGCCTCATCGGAAACAACGGCAGCGGAAAAACCACCCTTATGGCCATGTTGGCGGGAGAACTCACGCCGGACGGGGGAAGTATTTCCACCACCAAGGATTTGGAGGTGGGCTATTTGGCCCAACACGTGGCCGTGACCGAAGGGGCCAGCATATACGACGAGTGCATGGCCTCCTTTCAGGCGGTAATCGAGCTTGAAGAAAAGCTCCGCGCCATGGAGGTGGAAATGGCCCATCTGGAAGGCGAGGCCCTGGAAGAGCACATCGCCCGCTACCAGGTGTTGGTTGATCGCTACGAAAAAAGCGGCGGCTACAGCCGGGAGAGTGCCGTCACCGGCGCCCTGCGCGGCCTGGGTTTTTCCGAAGAGGAAATGCATATGCCGGCGGAAAATCTTTCCGGGGGCCAAAAATCTCGCCTGGCGCTGGCCAAACTCCTTCTCCACGAGCCGGATCTCCTTCTTTTAGACGAGCCCACCAACCACCTGGACATGGATTCCATCGCCTGGTTGGAAAAGTTTTTAAAGGCCTTTAAAGGCGCCGTGGTGGTCATCAGCCACGACCGCTACTTTTTAGACGCCATTGTGGATCGCATCCTCTTTTTAAAAGACGCTGCCCTGAAAAGCTATCAGGGAGACTACACCAATTTCGTCCGCCGCAGACAGGAAGAGGAAGATCAAATGCGCCACGCCTACGTCATGCAGCAGAAGGAAATTAAGCGCCAAGAGGAAATGATCAAGCGCTACGCCTCCTGGAACCGGGAAAAAAGTGTGCGTGCCGCGAGAAGCAAGCAGAAGCAATTGGACAAAATGGAGCGTCTGGAAGATGTAAAGGGCGAAAAAAACCTGCTCCTCTCCTTCGCCCCGGCCACGGAAAGCGGCCGCGACGTGCTCCATATCGAACATCTCTCGAAGTCCTTTCCCACAAAGCCCTTGTTCGACGACGTCACCTTTCCCATTTACAAAGGGGAACGGGTGGGGCTTATCGGCCCCAACGGCATCGGAAAGAGTACCCTCTTTAAAATCATCATGAATGAACTTGCCCCCACATCCGGCGAGGTGCAAATGGGAAAGGGCGTGACCATCGCCTATTTCGATCAGGAAATGAAGACCCTGGACGAAAACAAAACCGTGGCGGAAGAGCTCTGGGACCGCTACCCGAAGCTGGACCGCTTTCAAATTCACGCCTACCTGGCCCGCTTCCTCTTTACCGGCGACGATTTGGACAAGCGCATCGGCGATCTCTCCGGCGGGGAGAAGGGGCGTTTGTCTCTTTTAATCATTATGCTCTCAGGCGCCAATTTCCTTCTCCTCGACGAGCCCACCAATCACCTGGACATTGAAAGCAAGGAATCCTTGGAGGCGGCGCTGAAGGATTACACGGGCACCATCCTTACCATTAGCCACGACCGCTACTTCCTGGACCGGGTGGCCACGAAAATTGTCTGCCTCTCCGAGGAGGGCACCTTTATGGTGGACGGCGACTACACCTATTTCCTGAAGAAGTGGGAAGATGCCCACAAAGTGGAGGAAGAGGAAGAGGAGATTACCAAGACCCAAATCGTAAAGGAAAAGAAGCGGTCGCGGGAGGAACAAAAAGAAGCCCGCCGGCGAAAAAAAGCCCTGCGGGACACGGAGGCGGAGATCCACGCCCTGGAGGCGGAAATCGAAGCCATGGACGCCACCTTGGCGGATCCCGCCACCTACGACGACCACCGGGAGGCACTGGCGCTTTCCCAAAAGCGGGACAGCGCCCAAGAGGAATTAGACGCCCTCTACGACGATTGGTTTGCCCTCTCGGCGGAAGAGGAATAAAACGGCACAGATGTGTCGTTTTTTTATTTAAATCGAAAAAACAGACCCTGAACGGCGGACAAAAGAAAATTTTTATTTTAATGGTATTCACTTTCCCTTTCTTCCCTTTTTCTTCCCGTTCTCATTTTCAACATCCCGCTATTTTCACGCTTCGCCTTTTTAATCCACATTTCCTTCACAGTATACACAGATCTATCCACACGCCACCGCCCTTATTCACGGGATTTTGAAAAGTTATCCACCTTATCCACAGGCTTATGCACGTTTTCCCGAAAGCACCTTCCGGAATGGACATAATCTCTAAGATCTGTCTATTTTGTGGGATTTATCACCATTCTGCCTCTTTGTGCACTATTTTTCGCTTTCCTTACTTATTCTCATTCCCGACTTTACATGGGCAAAACAAAACCGCAGCCTGTTTCGCTGCGGTCATTTTTTTATTCCAGACCCAAATTGGGATCGGCAAACACCGAGCCCGCCTCGCCTTTTAAGTGGCTGTAATAGCCCACCGAGGCGATCATGGCGGCGTTGTCGGTGCAGAGGACGGGATCCGGGTAGTAAATGGCCACGCCCTCTTTCTCGCCCCGGCTTTCCATGGCACTGCGAAGGCCGGAATTGGCGCTGACCCCGCCGGCGAGGACGATGGTCTTCTCCCCGAGCTTTCTTGCCAGGCGGAAGGATTTTTCCACGAGGACGTCGATGACGGCGGCCTGGAAGGAGGCGGCCATGTCCGCCACGCGAATTTCCTCGCCCTTTTGCTTCGCCTGATTCAGTTCGTTTAACACGGCGGTTTTAAGGCCCGAGAAGCTGAAGTCGTAGCTGCCCGCCTCAAGCATGACCCTTGGAAGGTCGTAGGTCTCCTCGCCTTCTTTGGCCAGCTTGTCGATAATGGGCCCGCCGGGGTAGCCGATGCCCATGGCCCGGGCCACTTTGTCGAAGGCCTCGCCTGCGGCGTCGTCCCGCGTCTTGCCGTAGAGGGTAAAGTCCACGTAGTCGGTGACGTGAATCAAATAACTGTGACCCCCGGAGACGATGAGCCCGACAAAGGGCGGCTCCAGATCCTTGTGGGTCAGGTAATTGGCGCAGATGTGGCCGCGAATGTGGTTCACCCCCACAAAGGGCTTGTGGTTCGCCAGGGCCAGCCCCCGCGCCGCCGTGAGCCCGACGAGGAGAGCGCCGATAAGCCCCGGACCGCGAGTGGCGCAGATCAGGTCCACATCCTCCATGGTAATCCCCGCCTCTTCCAAGGCCAGATCCAGCATGGGCAAAATGGCGGAGACGTGTTTTCTGGATGCGATCTCCGGCACCACGCCGCCGAAAAGCCTGTGAATTTCAATTTGTGATGAAATCATATTGGACAAAATCTCTCGTCCGTCTCGCACGACGGCCACGGAGGTTTCGTCGCAGGAAGATTCCACGCCCAGTGTCAACATACTACCACCTCTTCCAATAAATCAGCCCGTCGCGCTTCACGTGGGCGTAGTAATTCTTTCGTACCCCTTCCAATTGAAAGCCCAAGGATTCGTAGAGCTTAATGGCGGGAACATTGTCGTCTCTCACTTCCAGAGTGGCGGAGGTCATGTCCTTCTCGTAGACGGCGAAAAGGTAATGATTCATCATGTAGCGACCGTAGCCGTTTCCGCGAAATTCGGCGCCGATGGCCACATTGCCAATATGGGCCTGATCCCCTAAAAGCCATGCCCCCACATAGCCGATGATGACGTCGTGATAAAGGAGCACTTCGTAATAGGTGAGGGGATTACTAAGCTCCCGCTCCCAACTGTCTCGGGACCAGGGCACGGTAAAGCTTTCCTCCTCAATGGCCATAATGTCGTCTAAATCCTCAACTGTCGCTTCTCGCGTCGAGAGATTCTCCATGTTTCCTCCTGTATTCTCGCATGGCCTGTGTGGGCCGTAGGTAATTGGGCTCCAGGGCATAGGGATTGGAGGGCCCTTCTGCTTCAAACTGCTGAGCGCCTTCAAAGGCAATGGCCGCCGCCGACACCCGGGACAGATGATCGGGATAGAGAATAAAATCTTCCCGCGCGGAAAATGCCTCCCCATACTTCTTTAAGCCGTCGCCGATTAAAATGGCCCCTTTAGGCGCTTCTTTAAGAATGGATTCCACCGGATAGGCGTCGTCTTTTTTCAGGCGCACGAGCTCGCCGCCCTTTTTTTCAAAGAATGCGGCATAGACTCGCTCCCTCCTGGCATCGAAAAGGGGAATCACCACGCCGTCGGTGGCCACTTCCCGGGCCAGGGCCTTTAGGGTAGAGACGCCGACGACGGGAATATCCAGGCTTTTGGCGAAGACTTTGGCCAAGACCACGGAGATCCTGAGCCCGGTAAAGGAGCCGGGGCCCACGCCGGTGGCGATAAGATCCACATCTTCCATGGCCCAGTCCGCCAGATCCAACATATTTTGAATCATGGCGATAAGCCCTTCGGAATGGCTCGCTTTGCTGTTTACCGAAGCTTCCGCCACGACCTTTTCATCTTCCACCAAGGCGCAGGTGGTTTCCATGGTGGCCGTATCAAAGGCGAGAATTTTCATAATTCAGCACCTCCTCTTCAAGTGCCTTTCCTCTGGGGCCGAAGCCTGTGGCGATTACCTCCCGGGTGTCTTCGTCGATGCGCGTAAATTCCAGGCGCAGCACGTCTTCGGGAAGGCTCTCTGCGATAATGTCCGCCCACTCTACAGCACAGACGGCGCCGGAATCCAGCATGTCTTCACCGCCCATGTCGAAAAATTCATCTTCGTCTTTCAGTCGGTAGACGTCGAAATGGTAAAGGGGCAATTCCCCTTTGTATATATTTAAAATGGCGAAGGTGGCGCTGGTCACCTCCGAGGAAAGGCCCATGCCCTTGGCCAGTGCCTTGACAAAGGTGGTCTTTCCCGTGCCCAAATCCCCGACCAGGGCCAGGACGTCGTAGGCTTGTAATTTTTTTCCTAAGTATAAACCGAAGGCCTCGGTTTCTGCGGTGCTTTTCAGTCTCATAGCTTCCTCCTGCTTCTTATTATAGTCAATCGAAGGGCGAGAGAAAAGGAATAAGAAAAAAGACCTTGCCGAAACAAGGTCTCTTGCTTAGTTGTTCAGGCCCGGAATCAATCGCCGCAGGCCTTCTTCTTGGCCCACCACGGGGACACGATAGTCCGTAAAGGTGAGCTTCAAGGTTTCTTTCTTACCGTTTCTCGACACGACGACATCCACGGTATCGCTGGCTTTGTATTTGTAAAGCTCCCGCCGGAGTTGACTCATGCTTTGAATGTCCGCATCCCCCATTTTCAAAATAATGTCGTTGACCTTCAGGCCCGCTGCGGCAGCCGGGGATTCGGTTTCCACGCCGCCGACGATGACGCCTTTTCCGCCGGTGCCTAAGTCGTAGCCGCTCCGTTCCACGGCGCTCACGGTGTAGCCGCTCATCCCCAGGGCCACGGATTTAAAGTCGCCGGTCTTCATGACCTGTTCCACAATGGGTTTCGCCGTGTTAATGGGAATGGAAAAGCCCAGCCCTTCCGCCGAGGAGATCTTCACGGAGTTAATGCCGATGACTTGCCCTTCGCTGTTTAAAAGGGGCCCGCCGGAGTTGCCTGCGTTAATGGAGGCGTCGGTTTGGATCAAGCCGTCCATGTAATTGCCCTGTACTTCGCCGATGTTTCGGTTCAAGCCGGAGATGACCCCACTGGTGACGGAGCGTTGGAAGTCAAGACCCAGGGGATTACCGATGGCCACGGCGGTTTCGCCGATATTGATGCTGTCACTGTCACCCATGGGCAGGGGTGTGAGGCCCTTTTTGTCGATCTTCACCAGGCCCAGGTCCAAGGTTTCGTCGGACCAGACCACTTTTCCCTCGGCTTCCGATTGATCATTTAGAAGCACCTTGACCTTGTTGCCCTTGGCGCCGACGACGTGGGCATTGGAGAGAATAAATCCGTCTTCGGAGATAATAAAGCCGCTGCCGCTTCCCTGAACGGCCATGGGGCCCATTAAGGTGTTTTTCGTCGTGGAGGTGGTAATGCCTACCACAGAAGGCATGGCGTATCGGGCCACGCTTTCTACGACGCCTGCTTCGTGTTTTCTCGACTTGTCCGCCGGCGCCTCAATTTGAGGCCTAAGGCCCTCAGGCACCGCGGGCTTGGGCATGAATTTATAGGTGACGACACTGCCCACTGTCCCGCCGATCAAAGAAAAGATCAGCGCCCACAGGATGAGAAAGCCGCCCCGTTTCTTTTTTCTTCTGTCGCGATAGGTTTCGGGGATTTCACCGCCGTAATCTCTATTTGGTTCCATGGTGTTCCTTTCTATTTTCAACTGTTCATTTTTACATCCTTTAGTTACTACGACTATACCCACTTAATTTGAACTTCTTGTGAAACCTTTACAAAGATATTTATTGGGTATAAGTAAGAAAGATAGAAACTATTATTTACGCGAGCTTTTTCGCGAGAAGGAGGTTATACTATGGATTTTAAAGAAATGGTGAAGAAAAGACGCTCCATGCGCAAGTACAAACAAGATCAAAAAATGGACGACGAGGCTTTATTGGAACTGTTTACCTACGCGTCCATGGGTCCGAGTAAATCCAACGCCCATCCGGTAGAATTTCTCGTGGTGGAAGATCCCGAAAAGAAAAAGGCCCTGGCGGAATTAAAACGCTACGGCACGAAGTATTTGGCCGATGCGCCGCAAATCATTGCGGTCATGGGCAACGACACCTCGGAACCCACCTGGATCGAAGAAGCCACCATTACCTCGGCTTATTTGGGCCTCTTGCTCCATTCCGAAGGCTACGCGTCCAGCTGGATCAACATTCGCGAACAAACCAATTCGGCAGGGGAAAGCTCCGAAGAAATCGTGAAAAAGCTCTTCAATATTCCTGAAAACTACGGCATTTTGTGTTTGATCCCCTTCGGCATTCCCGACGAATGGATTCAAAGCAGAAAATACTTCGATATTTCCTCCAAGGTACACAAAGACACTTTCTAAAGAAAAAGCGGCCACGAAGCCTTTCGCTTCCGGCCGCTATTTTAATGCCCTTCTTTAAAGGTGATCTGTTGACTTTCCGAATCGATGGCTGCGATGCGCACAATGGAATAGACATCAAGCCCCGCCTCTTCAAGCCGCGCCCTGCCCGGCTGAAAGGATTTTTCCACGCAAATGCCAACGCCTGCTACCATGGCCCCGGCCTGTCTTACAATATCCACCAAGCCCAGGGAGGCTTCGCCGTTGGCGAGAAAATCGTCGATAATCAAGACGGAATCCTCCGCCGTTAAATAGGATTTATTTACCATGACCTTGGATGTGATTTTTTTCGTGTAGGAATACACGTCGGTAATAAAAGCATCTTCGGCCAACAATGTGGCGGGCCGCGCCTTTTTGGCAAAGAGCATGGGCACGTCGAAATGGGCCGCCACCATAATGGCCGGCGCAATGCCCGAAGCCTCCACGGTGAGCACCTTCGTCACCTTTCGGTCCTTAAAATAATCGTAAAATTCCGCCTCGATTTCCTTCATCACCTTCGGATCGATTTGATGATTGAGAAAAGAATCGATCTTCAACACATTCCCCGGGTAGATCACCCCGTCGGCTTCGATACGCTTTTGTAAATAACCCATGGCTCCTCCTCGAAAGTATTTATTAAACAGTGTAACACATGCGGGGCTTCATCCACAAAAAAATCACGGCCCGTCGGAAAATTTTTTTATCAGCGTCTTTAAGGTAGCCAGCCCCTCTTTCAACTTCTCCACGCTCATGTTTCCGTAGCCCACAATGAGGCGGGGGTAGCCTTCCTGTGCTTGGTCTTTCGAAAAATCCGAAAGCCCCTTCATGTGGATGCGGTGGTCTTTTAAATAGGCCAAAAGATCCGCCTCCCGCCCCGGTACTTTGCAGGTCAAAATAAAGTGCATCCCGGCCCGCTTGTCGTCCACGGAAAAAAGATCGTCGCCTAAAAAAGCCTCGGCGGCGATTTTCCTTCGCTCGTCGTAAATTTTCCGTTGGCGATTGAGCCGGCGCTCCAAGTGGCCCTCCCGCATATACCGAGCCAGCGCCAGCTGCACGAGATTGGGGATGGGGCAGTTCATCACCGGGCTCAGGCGGCGATAGCGGGCCATCAAAGGCCGCGGCAGCACCATAAAAGACACCCGCAACGTCGGCGAAAGGGATTTGGAGAAATTGGACATATAGATCACCCGGTCCACGCCGTCTAAGCTCTTTAAGGCGGGAATGGGCCGGCCGTAATACTTGTATTCGCTGTCGTAATCGTCTTCGATAATGTAGCTGTCCGTGGCCTTGACGTGGTTTAAAAGCTTCACGCGCCGGTCCACCCGCAAAATGCTCCCCGTGGGAAATTGATGGGAGGGCGTCACGAGATAAATGCTCTTTTCATCGGCCAGGGCGTCGGAATCCACGCCGATTGCATCCACGGCCATGAAATCGTAGGGGATGTTGTTCTGCTCAAAAATCTTCTTCAGGCGAATGTAGCCCGGGTTTTCCAGGCGAAAGACGGCATCCGTCGGCAAAAGGGCAAAGAGAATCAAGAGCAAATACTCCATGCCCGCACTTAAAATAATGTCCTCCGCCGCCACGTCCACGCCGCGAGAGGCCTTAAGGTAATCGGCCACGGCACTTCTCAGCTCCTGAAGCCCTTCCTTTTCCCTTCGATTCAAAGGTGCCTCCTCTTCCGCCGCCCACTGAAGGCATTTCTTAAAATGATTGTCCGGGAAGCGGTAGTCGGCATTTTTATTTAAGTCGAAATCGTAGTCGTAAGCCGGCGCCTCTTCTACGGGAACCGCCGATGTCGAGGCGATTTTTTTGTGGAGATTTTCGATTTTCGCCACGAAATAGCCCACCCGCTCCTTGGCAATAAGGTAGCCCTCATCCACCAATTGATCGTAGGCGGCGGTGACCGTGTTCACAGACAGGCCCAAGTGGCGGGCCAAATTCCGCTTCGACGGCAGCTTCTCCCCCTCCTTCATGGCGCCTGTGGCTACAGCCTCTTTCATATAGTCGTAGAGAGCCTCGTAAAGGGGCGCCTCCCCGTTAAAATGCATGGTAAACAATCTGGTTCCTCCAAATTTTATTTATTTGATCCTTTTGATGATACCAAATTCAACGTACAATGTCACTGTAAAGATGACACGAATCACAAGGAGGAAACATGAACGACGCATTTATTAAGCTCACCGATTCCCTGAAAGGCGGCGTCATTATGGACGTCACCACCCCCGAACAAGCGAAGATCGCAGAAGAAGCCGGCGCCGTCGCCGTTATGGCCCTGGAGCGAATCCCCGCCGACATTCGCGCCGCCGGCGGCGTGAGCCGCATGAGCGATCCGAAAATGATTAAAGAAATTCAAAAGACGGTGAAGATCCCGGTCATGGCCAAAGTGCGCATCGGCCACTTTGTGGAAGCTTCGGTCCTGGAAGCCATTGGCATCGACTACATCGACGAATCGGAAGTCCTTACCCCGGCAGACAATAGCCACCACATCGAAAAGAAAACCTTCAACACCCCCTTCGTCTGCGGCGCCAGGAACCTCTCCGAAGCCTTAAGGCGGATTCAAGAAGGGGCAGCCATGATCCGCACCAAGGGCGAAGCCGGCACCGGCGACGTGTCCCAAGCCGTGGATCACATGCGGGCCATTATGGGCGAAATCGCCTACGTGAAAAGTGCGAAAACCGACGAGCTCTACACCCTGGCCAAGGACATGGGCGTCAGCTACGATCTGCTCCTCTACGTTCACGAAAACGGCAAGCTCCCCGTGGCCAACTTCTCCGCCGGCGGCGTCGCCACCCCTGCCGATGCCGCCCTTATGCGCCGGCTCGGTGCCGAAGGCGTCTTCGTGGGAAGCGGGATCTTTAAATCCAACAATCCTGAAAAGCGGGCCAAGGCCATCGTGCGGGCCGTGGAAAACTACATGGACGATCGCGTCATCGCCGAAGTAAGCGAAGACATCGGAGAAGCCATGGTAGGCATCAATCCCGACGAAATCGAAACCATTATGGCGGAACGGTAAGTAAAACAGTCTCTCTCTTCACATCAGTGCACGAAAAAAGCGGATCTCCTTTTTTGGAAATCCGCTTTTTCTTGTATTATCGTCCCGCAGCGCTTTCTTTGTGTTTCTTCGCCAGGGCATTGTTTTTGAATTTGTTTTTTTCCGCCTGAGCCATCATGAGCTTGATGCGGTTGGTTTGGTTTACCGCCGAGGCGGAGGCGTCGTAGTCGATGGGGATGATGTTGGCCGTGGGGTAGGCTTCCCGCACGGATTTTATCACGCCTTTGCCCGTAATGTGATTGGGCAAACAGCCGAAGGGCTGCACGCAGACGATGTTGCCGGCGCCGGAGCGAATGAGTTCCACCATTTCCGCCGTCAGCAGCCAACCTTCGCCGTATTGATTCCCCAGATCCACGAATTCTTCCGCATAGGCCATAAGGGTTTCCACGGTTTCGGGCCCGTCGAAGGGGGAATCCGCCAGGGCGTCTCGAATGATGCGGCGATAGCTTTCCACGTAGCGGATCATGAGTTCCGCGAGGAATCTGCCTTTTTTCGACGTGCCGTAGCGTTGTTCCTTAATGCCGGCGTTTTTAAAGGAATAGATCATAAAGTCGGTGAGATCAGGCACCACCACTTCCGCCCCTTCTTCTTCCAGTTGGCGTTGGACGTGGTTGTTGGCCTCGGGGAGATATTTCACGAGAATTTCCCCGACGATGCCCACCTTGGGCCGCACTTCATCCCGCGTTTCCACGGCAGTGAAGTCGGCGATCATGTGGCGGACATTTTCCCTGAATTCTTTTCTGGCGTAGCGGCGAGCTCCCTCGTTTAGCTTGTCGAGCCACTTCGCCGTCAAGGCCGCCGACGTGCCGTGCTCCACTTCGTAGGGCCGGGTGGCATTCGCGAGGCGCATAATTAAATCGCCGTAGAGCATATTTTGCACAGCTTTTTTGCCGAGGCGCACCATTTGCGCCTTGGTAAGGTTCAATCCCGGGTGTCGCTCGATGCCCTGAAGGGATGCACCTAAGACGGGAATGTGGCCGTAGCCCGCATCTTTTAAGGCCTTACGAATAAAGCCCACGTAGTTGCTCGCCCGACAGGCGCCGCCGGTTTGGCTCATAAGCAGGGTCAAGTTGTCGGTATCGTAGCGGCCGCTTTTCACCGCTTCCATAAATTGGCCCACGACAAAGATGGAAGGGTAGCAGGCGTCGTTGTTGACATACTTAAGCCCTTCATCCACCACGTGATTGGAAAGATCGGGCAACACTTCCACATTGAAGCCCTCGCTCTTCATCATGGGCGCCAGAAGACTGAAGTGGATCGGCGCCATTTGGGGAATGAGGATGGTGTGGGTCTTGCGCATGGCTTCCGTAAAGAGGACGGGGTCTTTGTACATGGACTCCGCTTCTTTGTCCAAGGTGCGGTTTTCGACGGCTTGAATCAAGGAGCGCAGGCGGATTTTCGCCGCCCCTAAATTGTTGACCTCGTCGATTTTTAAGACGGTGTAGATCTTGTGGTAGGCCTCCAGAATTTCGTTGACCTGATCCGTGGTGACGGCATCCAGGCCACAACCGAAGGAGTTGAGCTGCACCATTTCCAAATGCTCGCTTTCTCCCACAATTTTCGCCGCCCGGTACAGGCGGGAGTGGTAGTTCCACTGATCCAGCACCCGAAGCGTGCCGTCGATATTTTCTTCATCGACAATGGCATCTTCCGACAAGACGGCAAGGCCCAGGCCCGTAATCATCTCCGCCATGCCGTGATTGATCTCGGGATCCACGTGGTAGGGGCGCCCGGCGAGGACGATGCCCACGGTGTCAGTTTCCTCGAGAAAATCCATGGCGCGCTTGCCTGCCGCCCGCACGTCGTCGCGATAGCGGGCCTGTTCGTCGTAGGCGGCGGCCACGGCTTCTTTCACGGCCTTTTTGTCCTGCTCGGGAAAGACTTCCGAAAGCCGCTGGGCGAGTTTTTCCCGATTGTCGAAGGAGAGGAAGGGATTCAGGTAGCGAATGCCGCTTTTTTCAATGCTCTCCACATTGTTTTTAATGACTTCGCTGTAGCCCGCCACCACCGGGCAGTTTAAGGTGTTGTCCGCATGGGCCATTTTCTTTTCTTCGTAGAAGATGGCCGGGTAGAAGATCGTGTCCACGCCTTTTTCCACCAGGTTTTCGATGTGGCCATGGGTGATCTTCGCCGGATAACAGGCCGTTTCCGAGGTAATGGACTCCAGCCCCTTTTCGTAGAGGGCGCGGGAGGACCTATCGGAGAGGACGACGCGGTAGCCCAGCTTCGTAAAGAAGGTGTGCCAGAAGGGGTAGTTTTCGTAGATATTCAGCACGCGGGGAATACCCACGGTGGGCGCACCTTCGGGAAGGCTTTCGTAATCGAAGATGCGCTTTAGTTTATAGGCGTAGAGATTGGGCAGGGCTTCGTCTTCGCCACGCACAATGCCCGCGCCCCGCTCGCAGCGATTGCCGGTAATGTAGCGGCTGCCGTCTTTAAAGATATTCACGGAAAGGGCGCAGTTGTTGGCGCATTGGCCGCAGCGGGCGTGTTTTGTGGTGTAGGTAAATTCGTCCAGTGCCTCGCGGGAAAGAAGGGTGCTCGCATCGCCCCCTTCTTCCTTGGCGATAAGGGCCATGCCGATGGCGCCCATGGTGCCGCTCATTTTCGGCCGCACCACGTCTCTGCCCGTAATCTTTTCGAAGGCCCGGAGCACGGCATCGCTGTAGAAGGTGCCCCCTTGTACCACGATGTGCTCGCCTAATTTTTTCGGGTCGCGAATTTTTATGACTTTTTGAATGGCGTTTCGAATGACGGAATAGGCGAGGCCCGCGGAAATATCCGCCACACTCGCCCCTTCTTTTTGAGCCTGCTTCACCTTGGAATTCATAAACACGGTGCAGCGGCTGCCCAGATCCACCGGCGCAGCGCTTTCGAGGGCCACGGCGGCAAAATCTTGTACGCTTAAGTCTACGCCGCCGGCGAAGGTTTGAAGGAAGGAGCCACAGCCCGAAGAACAGGCTTCGTTAAGAAGAATGGATTCGATGACATCCCCTTTCACCTTCATGGCCTTCATGTCTTGGCCGCCGATGTCCAAAATAAAGTCTACATTGGGCTCGAAGTAGCGGGCGGCGCGGAAGTGGGCGATGGTTTCCACTTCCCCCCGGTCCACCTTGAGAGCCGCTTTAATAAAGTCCTCGCCATAGCCCGTTACCCCCGATGACGCCACGTAGGCATCAGCTCCCATGGCATCGTAAAGATCCACGAGGTAGGCCTTCACCCGGTCCAGAGGCGAGCCGTTGTTGGGGCCGTAAGCTTCGTACAAGACCTCGCCTTTATCGGAAAGGGCCACCATTTTCGTCGTGGTGCTTCCGGCGTCGATTCCCACGTAAAGGGGGCCGGCGTAGGTTTCAAGATCCCTTCTCGGCAAATCGCAGCCGGCGTGGCGGGCGCGAAAGGCTTCAAGCTCCGCCTCGTCTTTAAAAAGGGGCGCCAGAAGGTCGTCGGCCTCTACATGCACTTCCTCTTTCTTCTCCAGCCGACGGTAAAGATCTTCCACCTTGACGGGCTCGTGATCCACGCTCTTTAAGGCGGCGCCTAAGGCCACGAAGATCTGGCCGTTTTCCGGCGCCAAAATCTCGTCGTCTGTGAGGCCCAAGGTTTCGATGAAACGCTTTTTCAATTCATCCAGGAACGTAAGAGGGCCGCCTAAAAAGGCGACCTTCCCCCGAATGGGGCGTCCGCAGGCCAAATTGGAAATGGTCTGATTCACCACGGATTGAAACACCGACACGGCGATGTCCGATTTCGTGGCCCCTTGATTTAACAGGGCCTGCACGTCGGTTTTCGCAAAGACACCGCAGCGGGATGCAATGGGATAGATTTTCGTGTGTTCCTTGGCCAGCCCATTGAGCCCGGAGGCGTCGGTCTTTAAAAGGGAGGCCATTTGATCGATAAAGGCCCCGGTGCCGCCGGCGCAAATGCTGTTCATGCGCTGTTCCAAACTGCCGCGCAGGTAGGTGATTTTCGAATCCTCCCCGCCCAGCTCGATGGCCACGTCCGTATCGGGCAAATAGGCCTCGATGGCGGCGGTGCCTGCCACCACTTCCTGAACAAAAGGCACCTCTAAAAATTCCGCCACGGCAATGCCGCCGGAACCGGTGACGCTAATGGTGGTCTCGTCTTTTTTAAACTGATGGTAGACCGTCGTCAAAATTTCGGTGACGGTTTTTTTCATATCGGAAAAATGTCGTCGATAAGTGGAGTACAAGATCTCCTTCTTATCGTTGAGTGCCACAAGTTTTACCGTGGTGGAGCCCACGTCCAAGCCCATGTGCAGCAACATTTTACTACCTTCTTTCCTATATATATACTGTTTGCTTTTGTCGTTGGAGTAAATTATAACATCTTTCTTATAAAAAGGCAGTAATTGTTTTGATCTCAGTCCACATTCTTTTTCACCCTAAACTACGCTTCATCTCCCACGGTAATGCCGATACCGTAGGCCCCTGCGCCTGTATGGGCGCCGACGCTGGCGGGCAGGGAATCGTAGCGCACATTGGCCAGAGGAAAGGCATTGGTCGCAAGTTCCAGCCACCGTTCTTTTTCCTCCTCGTCGATGCCGAAGCCCGCCACGCCGATGCGAATGTGCTTCGGATCCACGTTGGCATAACGGCGATCCACATCCTTGTGCAGGGCGTCGATCATCTTTAGTTGCGCCCGGTACATGCTTCCCCGCACCTTGTCGTATGCGTCAAACTTTTCGCCGCGGTAGGTGAGCACCGGCTTAATGCTGAGTACCGTGGCAATGGTTGCCGCCGAGGCGCTGATTCTTCCGCCTCTTTTCAGCTGTTCTAAGGTGGAGACGGAAAGGTAGATGGTGCAGTTCATGCTGTCTTCTTCTAGGATGCGGGCAATCTTCTTTCCGCTCGCTTTCTTCTTCGCCAGGCGAAGGGCATCCATGACGGAATCTTTTTGCGTCACGGAAATGCGATGATTGTCCACCACGTGCACTTTCCCCCCGTATTCCTTTGCCACCATGATCGCCGAGTGGCAGGAGCTGCTTAAGCTGGAAGACATGGGAATGTAGACCACTTCATCAAATCCTTCCGCCAAAATCGTGTCCAGCTTATCCATTAAAAGGCCGATGGGCGGTTGGGAGGTGGTGACTTTTTCCCCGCTTTCCAAAAATCGGCAAAGTTCCTTTTCGGTTAAATTTTCTCCTTCGTAATAGGTTTTGTCTCCGATGACAATGGGCATGGGCAACGTGAAAAGGCCTGCACGTTCATCGGGGGTCATGATGCCGCTATTGGTATCGGTTAAAATGGCAACTTTCATCTTTCACTCCTTTTTATTTGCTGATTTTCTTTTTTGTTTAAACACTCTACGACGCCGAGAACCGCAAGGCGGCGATTTTTACGGCCGTCCCTGCGGCAAATTGCGGCGAGCGCAGTATTAAATGGCATCGCCTGAAAATAATATGGTGGCGGCGCCGACGGATGGTCCCAAAGGGGATGCCAGAGAAAGGCGGGATGGGGCGTCGCCGCAGCACCGAAGTAAAAACTTAGTATATCACAAGGAAACCATCCCGTAGGCCGTAGGATGAAATTAGAGAAAAATTCGTTTTTCTCCACGGCCGTGCTCTTTTTCCTCTTTGGGGCCCACGCCAAAATAGTCGATGCCTGCGCCTGTCTTCCTCTTTATACCCTTTCATCGCAAAGCCCTTTCCATTCTTCTTCCTCTTCGGTCAATTTCAAATGGAGCAAACTTCTTTGCGTACCTTGTGTTCCGAATCGCCCCCGATCCACGTCGATGGCCTTGATCTGCGCGTCCGCCTTCCTCATTTTCCGACAAACAAAAAAGCAATAAGGCCGCGCCCTATTGCTTCTGTTTGCGTAATGTCTCGAGGGACCGTCGCTCCCGTCGATTAGCTTTCGCTTACGGCGGCGCTCACTTTCGGCACCAATTGCTTCTTTCGGGACAAAAGGCCCTCTGCCGTAAATTTGTCTCCGTGAAGGTCTTTTCCGAATTGGCGGGCCAGGGCTTCTTTAAAGTCCCCGACAACGATAACTTCCGAGCGTTCTCTGAAAATGTCGGTAATCATTAAAATAAACGACGCCACCGGTTCTTTTTCCAGGTAGGCTTCCATGGCCTCTTTCAGGGATGCTTCCACGGCGGCAATGCTATCCGTATCCATGGTGAAGATCTGACAAATGCGCACGGCGCGCCCGTCGAAGGTAAAGTTTTTTACATCGGTGTTTAAAAGTTCTTCCGGCTTCTTCCCTTCCAGACTGGTGCCGGCTTTAAACATTTTTGCGGCGAAATCCTCCACGTCCATGGCGGCGATTTTGCTCATTTTGTCCAAGATGTAGCGATCCGTGGCCGTGGATGTAGGGGAGCGGAACAGGAGCGTGTCGGAAATAATGGCGGCGCACAAAAGCCCGGCCACATTTTTCGAGGGCATAATGCCGCTTTCGAAATACATTTTCGATACGATGGTGGCCGTGGATCCCACCGGTTCGTTTCTGAAATAAATCGGCGATGAGGTGGCCACATTGGCGACCCGGTGATGGTCCACAATTTGCATGATTTCCGCGCTGTCCAAATCCTCGATGGATTGGTTGCGCTCATTGTGATCCACGAGAATGATTTTCTTCTTAATGTCCGTAATCAGGTGGTAGCGGGAGATGCTTCCCACGACCCGGTCCTTGTCGTCTAAGACGGGATAGGAGCGGAAGCGGGATTCCGCCATTTTCTCCCGCACCTCGTCGATTAAATCGTCTTTGTGAAAGACCACCAGGTTTTCCTTCGTCATGACGTGGCCGACGGGCACGGCTTGTGGCAGAATCCGCGCCACCATAAAGGTGGACAGGCCCGTGGAGATCACCGTCACGTTTCGCTCTTTGGCAAGCTTCAGCAAGCGATCGTCTAATTGGCTGGTCATGGTAAGGATCAGGAGAGAGACATTTTTCTTAATCGTCGCCTCCTGATCGTCCACGTCGTCGCCGACGATGACCACGTCCCCTTCTTCGATGAGGTTTTGGTTTTTTATGGCTTTAATCGCCATTTTTCCCGAGAGGGGCCGAGGCGATGCCGGCAAGTGGATCCATTGGCCCCGCAACACATCTTTAATGTTTTCCAAACCGGTGTCGGAGCGGCCCATGATGCGGTCGTCCCAAATTTCCATGTAGGACGCGGCGATGTTTGAAAGGCTCACAATGCCGATTATTTTTTCCTCCCCGTTGACCACAGGCAGGGACGTAATGTTGTTTTTCTGCATAATCTCCATGGCACCCGCCATGGAAAGCTCCGGGTTCACGCAGTAGGCGCCGTCGATTTCCAAATCGCGGATTTGCGGCGTAATGGATGTCTTAAGCCGCGGCACCTCCATGCCGAAATAATTCAGCACAAATTCCGTTTCCCGATTGATTTCCCCTAAGCGAATGGCTTCCGCGTGAAAGCCCGTTTTGTTTTTTAATTCGGCCAAGGCGATGGCCGACGCGATGCTGTCCGTGTCCGGATTTTTGTGTCCGGTAATGTAAATCTTATTCTTCATAAACCCTCCAAGTTCGGCTATTATACCACGATTTTTTCTCCCTTCGCTGCAAAAATCCCCTTGGCGGGAAAAATTTCCTCAACAAAAAAGCCCGACCCGGCACCGGGAGCGCGCGATCGAT
This sequence comes from Peptoniphilus sp. HCN-40583, assembly GCF_037892835.1. Classification (NCBI taxonomy): domain Bacteria; kingdom Bacillati; phylum Bacillota; class Tissierellia; order Tissierellales; family Peptoniphilaceae; genus Peptoniphilus; species Peptoniphilus sp. HCN-40583. The sequence continues at coordinate 25,663 of NZ_JBBKBU010000014.1, read as the reverse complement.
AAAGCCGTTATTCGTTAATGTATAGTATAATTGAAAAATAAGGATGTATATCACCCGTTAAATTAGCGTCCCGTCAACTTTTCATGGAACATTCGGAGGTTTTCGATGAAAAAAAAGATTTTTCTTGCCGGCATCATTCTTTCTGCCGTCTTATTGATCCTCGTGGAAAGTAATCCAAATAAAAGAGTGCGCATGAAAGAGGTCAGGCAATTTACAGAAACCATGTGCCGGTCCGACGAACATATAAAAGATTTAAAGTTCTACTTTCGAAGGCCCACTTTGAGAGCGGAGATGGTCTATGAGGGTCCCTTGGAAAAAGAAAAACTAATTTCCATCACGGAAGATTTTAAAGCATTGGTCGATGTGGAATTTATGCAAAAAATCGGCGATACCTATTGGGGCGGCGCTCGACCCAGCGGTTTTGAGTTATACATTTATTGCGATAAGGATAAAGAGGGAAATAATTACGATTATCTGATTTACAGTCAATACAATAAGACGTACAAAGTCGATGAAAATCCCGACAATATTGACGGCTATAAGACTTGGACGATCTCCGGCGCAGAAAATGAAGGGGTACTATATAAGGATTAAGTAATCAGAACCACCGCCATCCGGTGGTTTTTTCATGGAAAAGTGCACTAAAAAAGCCCGACCCCGAAGGATCGGACTTTTAATCTAAAGTTTATGCTTTGGCTTGTTCCTTTTCTTCTTTGATTTTTTCGAAGGATTCGATAATGGAATCAGCCAAGGCGTCTAATTCTTTTTCCGTGGAGTCGTTCAGGGAAGAAGTCACGGTGACTTCGCCGCCCAGGACGTCCATGAGCTTCATGTTGTCGTCCAGGAATTCTTCCATGCGGGTGCCGGCTTGGGGTGCCCAGGTGCCGTTTTCGATAATGCCCACGGTGCGGTTTTGCAAATTCAGCATGCGAATTTCGTTTAAGAATTGATGCATGACGGGATAGATTTCCAGATTATAGGTTACCGAAGCCAATACGATGTGGCTCAGGCGGAAAGCTTCCGATACCAGGTAGCTGACGTGGGTTTTGGACACGTCGTACATGTGAACATTGGTCATGCCCCGTTCGCAAAGCTTGGTGGCCAAGCATTGTGCGGCGTATTCCGTGTTGCCGTACATGGAGGCGTAAACCAAGAGCACGCCGTCTTCTTCCGGTTCGTAGCGAGACCATTTGTCGTATTTTTCGATGAAGTAGCCCAGATCTTTTCTCCAGACCGGTCCGTGCAAGGGGCAGATCATCTTAATGTCGATGGTGCCGGCTTTTTTCAGAAGGTCTTGAACGTGGGGGCCGTACTTGCCGACGATGTTGGTCAGGTAGCGGCGGGCGTCGTCGAGCCAATCGCGATCGAAGTTCACTTCATCGGCAAAGAGCTTGCCGTCTAATGCGCCGAAGGAACCGAAAGCGTCGGCGGAGAAGAGAACGCCGTTGGTAACATCGAAGCTGACCATGGCTTCAGGCCAGTGAACCATGGGGGCTTCTACCCAGGTGATTTCGTGTTTACCGAAGCTCATGGCGTCGCCTTCAGCCACTTCGATTTCTCTGCCGTCGACGTGAAAACCGAATTGGTGCATCATCATGAAGGCGCGGTTGTTGGAAATGACTTTGGCATTGGGGTAGCGAATCAACACTTCGTCTAAGGAAGCGGCGTGGTCCGGTTCCAAGTGATTGATAATCACATAGTCCAGATCTCTGCCGTCTAAGACGTGTTCGATGTTGTTCAGGAATTCACGGCATACAGCCCAGTCCACCGTATCGAAGAGGACGGTTTTTTCGTCCATCAACAGATAGGAGTTGTAGCTGACGCCACGGGGAATCGGGTGAATATTTTCAAACAGGTGCAGGCGGTGTTCGTTGGCACCTACCCAGTATAAATCATCGGTTACTTTTCTTACGGTATACATTACTTACCTCCTAAGGCTTATTTAAAGGTACGGTCTTCGGGGAAATCGACTTTAATGAAATTGTCTTTTTCTTCGCCGCATTTCGGGCAGATGTATTCTTCAGGCAATTTGTCGAAAGGTGTTCCTTCTTCGATTTCGCTTTCTTCGTCGCCCCGTTCGGGATTGTATTCGTAGCCGCAGCCTTGGCAGACGTAGATGTCTTCTTTCGGTGCGGTCTTTCTCGGTTTGGAGCGTTTCATCTTGACCATTTCAGGTGCTTCGCCCTTACCTTCCGTACCTAATGCTTCAATAATCAGAGGTGCAACTTCTTCGATGTCGCCGACAATACCGTAGTCACAGTTTTTGAAGATCATGGCATTGGGCGCATTGTTAATGGCCACGATGGTGGCTGCATCTTTAATGCCCTTTAAGTGTTGGCCGGCACCGGAGATACCGCAGGCCACATAGAGATTGCCGCGGAATTTTTGACCGGACATACCGACGTAGCGTTCAATGGGAAGGACCTTGTCCGTTTCTGCAACGGGACGGGAAGAACCGATGGCGGCGCCGAAAGCACGTGCCAATTCTTCGGCCAGGTCTCTGTTGCCGTTAAAGCCTTTACCCATGGAGACGACGCGTTCCGCATCGACGATGGGTGTCATTAAATCGATGCCGACGCTGAAGTCGTAGCCGTCTTTTTGAAGGGCGGCGATGAGGTTCTTGACATTTTCTTCTTGATTGTCGCTGTCGAAGATTTCTCTCTTGCGAATGCCGGTGATGGGGCCTTTACCCGCTTTCTTTTTGCTACCGCCGGTGGAGCGAGCGGCCTTGCCGATAATATTGGCTGCGATGACGACACGTTGAATTTCGTTGGTGCCTTCGTAGATCGTGGTGATCTTTGCATCTCTGTAGGCGCGTTCCACTTCCATGCCCTTCATGTAGCCGCTGCCGCCGTAAATTTGCAGGGCGTCGTTGACGACTTCAAGGGCCATGTCGGATGCAAACATCTTTGCTTCCGCTGCTTGCAGACCGTAGCGTTCGCCGTTGGTCTTCATTTCTGCTGCACGATAAACTAAGAGGCGTGCGGCGTCGATCTTGGTGTACATATCGGCGAGCTTAAAGGAAATGCCTTGATTGGCTGCCAAGGGTTGGCCGAATTGAATCCGTTCCTTTGCATAAGCCAGGGCGTGTTCATAAGCCCCTTGTGCGATACCTAAAGCTTGTGCGGCGATGCCGATGCGGCCACCATCCAAGGTGGACATGGCGATGTTAAAGCCCTTGCCTTCTTTGCCCAAGAGGTTTTCTTTCGGAACGCGAACATTGTTGAAGTGGAGTTCCGCCGTAGTGGAGGAACGGATGCCCAATTTGTCGTAGTGATCGGAGAAGGTGAAGCCTTCGAAATCTTTTTCTACGATAAAAGCACTAATGCCGTGGGTACCGATGTCCGGCGTGGTGACGGCAAATACGACATAAGTGTCTGCAGCCGGTGCATTGGTGATGAAAATCTTTTGTCCGTTTAAAATGTAGTGATCCCCGTCTAAAACAGCGGTGGTTTCCGTTTCACCGGCGTCAGAACCGGCGTTGGTTTCCGTCAAACCGAAAGCACCGAGCTTTTCGCCCTTGGCCAAGGGAATCAGGTATTTTTGTTTTTGTTCTTCCGTACCGAAGTGATCGATGGGATAAGTGCCCAAGGAGGTGTGCGCCGATAAAATAACGCCGACGCCGCCGTCCACGCGGGCCAACTCTTCTACGGCAATGGCGTAAGAGATAACATCCGCCCCTGCGCCGCCGTATTCTTCGGCAGTGGGAAGGCCCATAATACCTAAATCAGCCATTTGCGCGACGATATCTTCCGGGAATTTGTTTTCGCGGTCGAGTTCAAAAGCGACCGGCGCGACAACGGTTTCCGCGAACTCGCGAACTTTCTTTCTAAGCGCCTCGTGCGCTTCGGTGGTTTTAAATAACATATTTCCTCCTTGCAATCAATGATACAGACTACAATGCATATGAACGGCCGACAGTGAAGCCGGTACAACAATCTACACCTCTCGTGTATAGATTTACTATAGCACAGGCTTTTATCGTTGTAAAGGCATCAGGTCTTTTGTTTTTTCGAAAAAATACAAAATTTCTCGATTATTTTCGCCCGTCCTCATTTGATACATTAAGATGTTACCCCGGCCCATTGAATTTATGCGACTTTTTTTAAATAAAAACAAAAAGAATACACAATCTACGAGAAAACTTTTTTCACACCCCAAGCTTTCCTTTCACCTTGATTGCACTTTCCGTTCTCATACATTGCGTTTTTTTAAAATACCCGCTTTTGCATTTTGCATTTTTCCTTCATTTTGCGACATTATTACCCACTTTTTATTTATTATTTTGTCGACCTTATTCTTTCGCCTGAAAAGCAAATATTTATGTTTTTCACTTCCCTTTTTGCCTTTCACCGTCTATAATAAGAATCGTTTGAATAGATAATAACGATTCTGGAGGTAACACAATGAGCAATATGATTCAAAACCCGAATGCAAAAGTCATTCTCGTCGGCGACGGTTCCGTCGGCTCTTCTTTCGCCTTTGCCATGACCTTAAAAGGTTTAGGCCGCGAACTGGGCATTATCGACGTAAACACCCGCAAGGCACAAGGCGACGCCATGGACTTAACCGCCGCTTTGACCTACAACTCCGCAAAAACCATTTACGCTGCCGAATACAGCGACTGCTCCGATGCTGACATCGTCGTCATCACCGCAGGCGCACCCCAAAAGCCCGGCGAAAGCCGCTTAGACTTGGTTCATAAAAACCTGGCCATCGTCAAAGACGTCGTCGAACAAATCATGGAATCCGGCTTCAACGGCATCTTCCTCGTCGCCGCCAACCCGGTAGACATCCTGACCTACGCCGTATTAAAAATCTCCGGCTTCCCGAAAGAACGGGTCATCTCTTCCGGTACGTCCTTAGACTCCGCGCGCTTCTGCGACGAAATCTCCCGCTACCTGGATTTGGATCCCCGCGACGTTTCCGCCAGCATCATGGGCGAACACGGTGATACCTCCTTCCCCGTATGGAGCCAAGCTTCCATCGGCGGCCGCCACATCGACGAATGGCTCGCCGAAAGAACCGATGACATCGAACGCGCAAAAGAAAAAATCTACACCGATGTCCGCGACAAGGCTTACCACATTATCGACGCCAAAGGCGCAACCTACTACGGCGTCGCCACCGTCCTGGCAAAAATCTGCCGCATCATCATCGAAGACTCCCACTCCATTATTACCGTGGGCGCATTCCTCGACGGCGAATACGGCTGCCACGACATCTACATGGGCACCCCCGTTATCTTGAGCCGCAGCGGCATCCAAAAAGTCATCGAAGTACCCTTGAACGAAAAAGAAAAAGAACAAATGGAAATTTCCTACAAAGCATTGAAGGAAGTTCAAGATCAAGGTATGGCTAAGCTCGGTTTCTAATCGAGCCACATACAACTCCTTAGAAAATGAAAAAAGCGTCCCGCGGGGCGCTTTTTTTGCGTGCAATGGTGCATAAAGAAAGAACCCCCGATTAAATCGAGGGCCAATGCAAAACGGACACCCGTCGATGTCCGTTTATCCTTCTTTTCCTATTCCAAGGCTTCGTATTTGCTGTTGCCTAAAAAGTCTGTGCTGCGTTTGATTTTTCCTTCTTCCGCCAGCTGATCCAGGGCGCTCAAAAGCCCTTCTCGCGTAAAGGACAGCCCGCGCTTCTCAAGCTCCGGCAGGACGGAGAGAATATTGCTCGCCGCGGAGATGGGGAAGAAGTCCGCCGCCGCTTTCAGGAGCTGATCTTGGGAGGCGGTTTTCACTTTTTTCAGCTCGTCGAAGGGGTTTTCCGTGTGAGGGGAGGTGGTTCTCGCCATGCGAATGCGAGCGAAGGTGGTGCGACCCAGATGAGAGGAGGAGATGAACACGTCGCCGGTTTGCAAATAAGGGAGGCGCCGGGATTCTTCCACGCTAATATCCGTCTCGCCCTGAATGGTGTCGATGTCCTGGGCTCGCACGGTGCGGTAGATCATTTTGCAGTTGAGCTGGGCGGTGATCGTGTCGTCTAAAAGGGTGGGCCGCTGGGTGGCGAGGATTAAAAACACGCCGTACTTCCGCCCTTCCTGGGCGATTTCACGAAGCACGCTCTTGGACGGGGCGGGGATGCCCTTGGGTGCGAAGGTGTGGCTTTCGTCGGTGACGACGAAAAAGGGCGGGAAGTAATCGCCGCCTGCGGGCTGCACGAATTGGGCGTCTTTAAAGTCTCGGCGCTTTTTGTAGAGATTGCGAATGAGGTAGGTAGCATACATTTGAATGAGCTTCACCGAGCCTTGGATCACGGCGAGCTTGCCTTCAAAGATCGCCTCTTCCACGGGCCTCGAGTCGCCGCGGAAAAGGCCGTCTCGCTCCACGCTTTTGAGCCGCCACAAAATTCCCCGCAGGGAGGAAATGTTGGTGGCTTTGCCGAAGCGCTCGTAGCGGCCTTGAATCCGCTGCCATTTTTTCTGATCCGGCGAGGGCACCATGGTCATTTCCCGAATTTTATCCACGGAGCCGGCTTCGTGTCCCTCGATTAAATCTTCGAGCACCGTCGTAAAGCCCGTAAGGCCTTTGTCGATTTTAAACAAGAGGTCCACGGTGCTCTTCATGGCTTCGGAAAGTTCCGACACGGCGTTTAGGATGGTTTTTAAATCGCCGCCGTTTAAAGACGAAAAGTCGATGCCGATGTCCACGCCGATTTGAAAGCGTCGGTGGTTTTTCTCGTAGCTCTTGCCCCCTTCCGCAGGGTTGGAAAAGTCCATTTCGTAGTGGGGATCCAGTACCACTCCGGGGACGTTTTTCTCCATAAGCTCTTCTAAAAGCACCCGCATGCCGAAGGATTTCCCGCTGCCGCTGCCGCCGAAAATCCCCATGTGGGGGTATTGATGCATGGCCCGAAGGTCCAAAACATAGGGCACGTCTTTTTGAGGCGATTGCGCCCCGTCTTCGTAAAGGGCAAAAAGGCCCTTGAGATTGTCTTCCATGGCATCGTAAAGGTAATCCGTATGGCGAATGGCACCGAGGACTAAGCCTTCTTCCGGAGATGTGGGCACGAGAAGGCTCTTGATTTCTGAAAATTCCGGCCGCCGTGCGTCGGAGCCCGTCAGGGGCGGATAGGGGGTCTCGTGCAAAAAGCGCACCTTGGCCACGTAAATGGTTTCGTTGTGAATGTCGTAGCCCAATTGGCGCAAGGAGGCCAACACACCGTCGTCGACAAAATCGCCGCCTACATCCATGGGAATAAAGCGGTTGTAGGTTTCGGCTTCCACCACTTCCCCGAGAATCGCCCCCTGCACGGGATCTTCGATCATTAAAAATTCCGCCACGCGAAAATTGTGGTCTCGGCTTCCGACGGTGACCTCTCTGGGATTGGTCAGTCCCACTACTTTTATTTGCATTACACTCTCCGATCTCTTTCCGATACGAAAAATCGCTCCATCATCTCACGATCCATGGCCTCTTCCAGTATCAGGCGCACTTCCTTTTGCCTGACTTTCACTTCCCTGTCTACGATGTCGATCCAAAAGGGCACGCCGCGGCCGTTTTTCGGCGTCAGGGTATAGAGCAGGCGGGCGAGGAAATTCAGCGCCTCTTTTTGCTGAGAAAGCACGTCCATCCCCACCACTTCCCAGTGGCGGGTGGGGCGGTAAAATGCCCCCACGAGGCCTGCGGCGGTCTTGCCCTTTTCCTCCTCGTCTTCATCTTCTGCGAGAATCAAGAGCTCGCCTACATCCAGCTTTCCGGCTAAGTATTCCCGGTCGTAGAAATCGTGGCCGCGGCCCATGCGCCGAGCGATGTCTCGGGTCTTTATGTCTTTAATGGCGCCGACGAGAAGGGTGTCCTCGGCGAGGCACAGGTCTCGCAGCGCCTCCCACTTGGCGGGGGAGTTAATGGCGTAGCGCAAAAGGCCCCCGTCCATCATGAGGACCGCCACCTCTTCCTCTTCCACCAAGGCCGTGGCCGCTTCCAGCTCCACCTCGGCCAGGTAGCGGTCGTGAAGCTTTTCCGCGTTCGCGGCGTCGTCGCCTGCGAGAAGGGGGGTGTAGATGCGGCGAATGCGCCGCTCCTTTTTCTCCATGCTAAGGGCCAGGCCCTGATAAAATTCCACATAGTGGGGATAGGCGCCGCCCTGGCGAATCACCGAGCCGTCTACGCCTGCCACGGAGCCCACCGCCCCCAGTTCGCCCTCGCTTAAGGGCATCAGTTGTTCCACAGTCCCCACATCTTCGGTGAGGGCCTTTTTAAACTCCTGCCCCGACTTTTGAAACAGGGGATCGTACTTCGTCTTTAATGCCTCGTTTAGCGCGCCGATTTCCCGGCGAAAGGCCAACAGATCTTCTTGATTCAAAGCTTCAAACTCTCCTTATACACCACATTCTTCGGCAAATTCCACTCCCTGGCCACCACCTTCGCCGCCTTGGAGGGGCTCATGCCTTCGTCGATTTTTTCCTTCAGGGCGGAGAGAATGTCCACGGTCTCTTCCTCTTTCTTAGGCAGAAGCACCACGGCAAATTCCCCTTTAATCGTGTAGTCCTCAATATTGGCGAGGAAATCTTCGGCGGTGGTTTCGATGCGCTCCTCGTACATCTTGGAAATCTCCCGCACAAAAATCAGCCCCCGATTGCCCAAAACTTCCATGACATCTTGGGCGAATTTTTCGATGCGGTGGGGCGCTTCGTAGAAAATCACGGGGACGGGGAGGTCCTTCAAACTTTCCAAGGTCTTCACCCGGGCGCCGTGTTTTTGCGGCAAAAAGCCCCAGAAAAGGTAGCGCCCCTCTTCTATATTGGCGATGACCGACGCGCTTACGTGGGCGCAGGCGCCGGGGAGCACTTCGTAGGGCCTGCCTTCTTTTAACAGCGCCGCGAGAAGCACGGCACCGGGGTCGGACACCCCGGGCATCCCCGCATCGGATATGACCGCCACATCTTCCCCCGCATCGAGCCGCGCCAGCACGGCGGCGATTTTTTCCGCCTCGTTAAACTTGTGGTAGCTTTCCATGGGCGTGGAAATGGCGTAGTGATTCAATAGGGGCCGGGAGTGGCGAGTGTCCTCCGCCAAAATCACGTCCGCTTCCTTCAGCACCCTGAGGGTCCTTAATGTAATATCTTCCAAATTGCCGATGGGCGTGGGACAAAAATATACCTTACCTGCCATAATAGCCTGCCACCTCCTCGCTGTAGGCGCCCTTCTCGTAAACATAAAGGGCCGCCTCAAGAACCATAAAACAGCCGCCGCCCGAGACGCCTTCAAAAAGAATGCGCCGGGCCGCCTCGCCTTTTTTCCAATACACGGGCCGCATGCGCTTTATCGCCACCTTCGCCGCGGTAAGATCCGCCACGACCTCCTGAAAGCGGGCCACGTCCACGATGCCGTAGATCTTTCCGCCGGGCTTTAAAAAGCGGGCGGCTTCGTAAAACCAGTGCATGTCCGGATCCAAATGTTTCGCCGCGGATATAGACGGATCGTCGTTTTTCACGCTGTCTCTGTAAAAGGGCGGGTTCGTAAAAATCACATCACATGGCGCGAGATCCAAGTCTCTGAAATCCCCTACCACTGTTTTGATTTCGACGCCGTTTGCCGCGGCGCTTTTTTCGACCAAATCCACGGCCTCCTGCAAGCGATCCACGGCCACCACCTCGTCGGCATCCTTCGCGGCCATTAGAGCCAAATAGCCGCTGCCGCAGCCCAGATCCAGCACGCGACCCTTGCTCTTTCCGTATGCGGCGAGAAGCACGGAATCCATGCTGAAGGAAAAGACGCCTTTCTTCTGAAAAATACGCATCCCGTTTACGGGAATATAATCACTGCCCATAAGCCCTCCTTACTTGTATTATACCCTATGTAGCATGAAGAGGGCGTAGCACCCATCCAAGAAAAAAGCCGTGACAGCTCGCGCCGATCACAGCTTTACTTTTCTTGTTTTCGCCCTGTTCTCGCTTGTTTGTTTTGAATCAAGGTGTAAATAATGAGCCCCGCCAGCGCGGCGGCGTAGATGCCGATCCAAATGGGCGTTTTAAAGCCGTCGTTTACGGCGCCGTAAAGTTTCATGGTGCCGAAGAGGAGAAAGAGAAAGGCCGCCAGATAGCTCAGCGCCCTGTGGGGAATTTTCTTGCCCAGGTATTTTCCCACGAGGATGCCGAAAAGGGACACGAGGATCATGGAGGAGACGGTGGCGAGAAAAATCACCGCCGGACGAGGGCTGTTCATGGCCAAGGTCATGGCCATAAGCTGGGTCTTGTCGCCTAATTCGCCGACGAAAAAGGCCGATGCCACGGTAAGGAGAGGCCCCATGGTGGTGGCCTTTGCCTTCTCCTCTTCCTCCGCCTCCTCCGTTTTAAGGGCGGACAGGCCGAAGAATAAAAACAAAAAGCCGGCGACGAGTTGCAAAAAGACCATGTCGCCGACAAAACCGGCGATGAAGACGGCGGCCAATATGGCCAGGCCGTGGTTTAATCCGATCCCCAAGCCGACGCCGCCGAGCACCGTCTTCATGGGGTAGGTGGTGGCGAAGGCCAGGGCCAAAAATTGCGACTTGTCCCCCATTTCGCCGATAAACACCATGACAAAGGCTTCGATAAATTCACGCAAAACAATGCTTCCCTTCCCCGATTCTGAAACTTACATGCCTTCTTTCTCTTTGACCAACACACAAAGGGAGATGCCCGCATCGGGATCCACTTCCCCTTGGGCGGAGAAAAATACCGTGTCCGTCACATAGATCTTGTAGACATAGGGCCCCTTTTCCCCTTCCAAGGTCAGGTCTTCGGGCTCGATTTCATCTTTCGTTTCGCGCAAGATGCGGATCTTTTCGCGAACGTCTTTTAAATCTACGTTAATGGAATCGGTGTCGCTTAAATGAATCACGACGCTTCCGCGGATGCGCTCCGTCTTCAGGCCTTCTGCCGCCGCCGGATCCCCTTCTCCGTAGGAGCTGACGAAGTAGATCTTGTCGTAGCCGGAAATGTCCATGCCCTTCGCCATATCCATGGCGTAATTCAAATTCATTACCGGGCCGCCCTCGTCGGGGGTAAAGCCGTAGATCCGCTCTATGGCCTCGGAGGAATTGGCATCCCGCAAATAGGCCACATGGGACACGTCGTGGTTTCGTGTCAGGTACTGGACGATTTCCTGAATCTCCCGCTTTTCCTTCACGGAGAGATTCCCGGAAGGCACCACTTCCCCGCCTTTAAGCATGTGATTGGCGGCAAGGATGGCATCCAGCCGCTGTTTCTGCGAGCGAAAGGCCACGCTGTCGGCGCTGATGGGCCCGCCGAAGACGGATACCAAAAGCACCGCCGCCAAGGTCATGGGAAGAATCATGTGCAGTTCCCGCTTTTGAACGATAAAGTGGACCATGGCAAAGGCCACCCACAGGCCCAAGGCAAAAATCATGTAGCGATTTTCCGTGAAGCCGTATTGATGCACCCGCAAAAACCAGGCGTAGTACATGAGGCCCAAAAGGGGCAGTGCCGCCGGAGGCATGACTTTTCTGAAGTAGTAGGCCCCGGTGCGGTCCCGGTTGTGGTCCACCATAAAGAGCACGAAAACGGCAAGGGCCATGGGCCAAAGGATGAGGTTCACCACGCTGGTGGTGGGCAGCTCCTGCAAAATAATAATCTTCGCCATGTACAAATAAAGGAGCAGGACGTAAAGGCCCAGGACCGGCGCAAGAATATTGTTAAATAAATTGTTGATCACGTGGATCCCGGCGCCGTAATGGCTTCGGCCTTCTTCCACGACGCTGAGGCGAGAGAGAAAAATTGCCGCCATAAAGGGCATAAAGCAAATGGTGACGAGATAGGTAACCGTCGTGGAGAAATCGACGACGCCGAAGAGGACGTCCGCCCCCACGAGCAAAAGGCACATGGCCGCAAAGAGGACAAAGGCGTAGAGATAGGATACGGCGATTTCCATGATAATAATGAGGACATAGGTGGGAAAGCGGCGTTCGTCGCGAATCTTTCCGCCGCAAAAGACCATGAGCCCGGAGGCGGCGAAGAGAATCAAGGTGGGCATGGCGAAGTAGATGTCTACCCCTTCTTTTCTCATGGACGCCATGCGAAAGGTGCTTATGACGAGAAAAAGCAAAACACCCATCCAGGTGCCCAGCAAAAGGGAATGGAAGTTTTCACGATCCCTTGCGGTTTCTAAGTACAAATAGGCCGCCGTGGTAAGGAAAAAGCCGATGACACAGAGGGCAGCCAGAAGATAGGGCGAGGTTTTAAAGGCCGTAGCATCGCCCTTATGAAGCCACAAACATTGAAAGATCGCCGCCAAAAAAGCAAAGGCCATGGACAGGGGGAAGCGGCGAAAGGCCTCCTTCCCTTGTTTAAGCTCCTGCGTAATAAGTTGTAACAGTCTCATAGACACCTCCTACATAATGGGGGCGAAAATACGGAGCACGCGGCCGGCGGCTCGTTGGAAGTAATTAAATTCCATACACATATCCATGGTAAAGGGCGTGCATTCCTTGAGGGTTTCCTGAAAGTCCGCCTCCACCTTTCGGGCCATAGCCTGATCGTAAAAGTAGGCGCCGCATTCGAAGTGGAGAAACAGGGAGCGGTAGTCGCAGTTAATGGTGCCCACCACGGCCTTCCGATCGTCGGAGACGAAGCTCTTGGCGTGGATAAAGCCCGGCGTGTATTCGTAGATCTCGACGCCGTTTCGGATCAGCTCCTTGTAGTAGCTGCGGGTTACACGAAAGACGATTTTCTTGTCGGGAATGTGGGGCGTAATGATTTTTACATCGGTCCCCGTGTGGGCCAGGTGAATCAAATCGCTCTTGGTTTCGTCGTCGAGAATTAAGTAGGGCGTCATAATGTGCAGATAATTTACCGCCTGATTCACCATGTCGTTGTAGACTTCTTTTCCCACTCGGTTCTTGCCGTAGGGGTCGTCGCCAAAGGGAATCACATAGCCCGTCTTCTTGCCTTTGTATTCTTCTTCCGGAGGCATAATGTAGGGCCGGAAGCTTTCCGGATCGTCGGCGTTTACATCCCACATGGACAAAAACATATTGGTGAAGGAGCGCACCGCCGCGCCGTAGATCGTGACCCCGGTGTCCTTCCACCGGCCGAAGGGGGCCGTGAGGTTAACGTATTCGTCGGCTAAATTGATCCCGCCGGTAAAGGCCACCTTGTTATCGATGACCAAAATTTTTCGGTGGTCCCGGTGGTTTTGGTACAGACTCAACACCGGCACGATGGGCTTAAAGACCCTGGTCTTAATGCCCAATTTTTCCATGGCCTGGGGATAGTTAATGGGCAGCTTCGTAAGTACCGCCGTGCCGTCGTACATAAGGCGCACTTCCACGCCCTCTTGCACTTTCCGCTTCAGTATGTCTAAAATGCTGTCCCACATTTCCCCCTGTTGGACGATGAAGTATTCCATGAAGATAAATTTTTCCGCCTTCTCCAATTCTTCCAGCATGCGGTGCCAGTAGTCTTCGCCCAGAGGGTAATAATCGCATTCTCCGTTGCGGTAAATGGGAAAATCTTCCTGATTCCATAAAAAGCGCGCCGTGTTATAAAAGAGGGGATCCGCCAGGCGCGTCTCTTCCATGATTTCGGGATCTTGGCGGTAGTAAGTAAAGTTTTTCTTCTTCGAAATTTCGAATTTTTCCGAAAACCAGCGGCGCATAATGTCCCACTTGCTCAAAATATAGAGAAAGGCGCCGAACAAGGGCAGGACGATCATGGTAAAGAGAAAGGCCACTTTGTACACCGGGTCGTTCCTCCGGTCGTTGACGATGTGCAGCCCGACCCCTAAGTCCAAGACGAAAAAGACCCATTGGAACAGGTCTTTGTTCTCTTTCAGAAAGTGCCCCACGGCATAAATCAAGGCAAATTGTATGAAAAATAAAAAGCCGTAAAGAAACAGGGTGGTCAACACCCCGGGCAATGAATTTTTTATTCTGAATCGATGGGTAAAATCCGCAAAGTCTTTCATCTTGTCCTCATCTCTTAATCGCACTGCATACGCGTCTATTTGTGAATTTATTATAACACGCCTTGAAAAAGCATTCTACAAAGGCGGCGCCGGGGATTTCTAAAAGAATTCATTGAATTGTCGCCGTTTTCGGTCGATTGGCCGGCTTTCTTTCCATAAAAATAACCGCCGGTATCTCCGACGGCTGTTTTTAATTTTCCGCATTGTTTAAGCGGTTAATGGCTCTCAACAGGGAAAGCTTGGCTTCTTTATAGCTTTGGCGATTCACATCTTCCCCCTTGGCGCGGGCTTCTTGAATCCATGCCTCGGCACGGTCTTTGGCCTTTTGCGCCCGCGTGGCGTCGATGTCGTAGGTCCACTCGAAGGCAGTGGTGGCGATGGTGACCACATTGTCTTTCATGGACACGTAACCGCCATGCACGACGCCGATTTTTACGCCGCCGTCCATATAAACCTTCATGATGTTGTAAGCCAGGGGCGTGACGATAGGCGCCGTATTTTCCATGAGCATCATATCGCCTAAGATCCCGCGAACGATGACTTTGTCCACCTGCTTTTCAAAGCCGTCGGCGTGGGGGGTCACCAGGCGCAGGTCGATCATTGTTCATCCCCTTCTTTCGCTTCTTCCCCTTCAGCCTGAACCGGGGCGGCTTGTGCTTCTTTTTCCGCTGCCGCGGCTTTTTCTAAAACTTCGTCGATGCCTCCGACAAAGAGGAAGGCGGATTCGGGCACGTCGTCGTGTTTGCCTTCTAAGATTTCCTTAAATCCCCGCACCGTTTCTTCGATGGGCACATACTTGCCGTCGATGCCGGTAAATTGGCTGGCGACGCTGAAAGGTTGCGACAAGAACCGTTGCACCTTCCGCGCCCGGGCCACGGTGGTCCGTTGTTCTTCGGACAATTCTTCCAAGCCCAAAACGGCGATAATATCTTGCAGGTCTTTGTACTCTTGAAGCACTTCCTGTACGTGGCGCGCCACGGCGTAGTGCTCTTCGCCGACCACATTGGGATCGAGAATGCGGCTGGTGGAGTCCAAGGGATCCACGGCGGGATAAAGGCCCATGCCGGCGATGTTTCTCGAAAGAACGGTGGTGGCGTCTAAGTGGTTAAAGGTGGTGGCAGGCGCCGGGTCGGTTAAGTCGTCGGCGGGAACGTAGACGGCTTGGACCGAGGTGATGGAGCCTTTTTTCGTGGAAGTGATCCGCTCTTGAAGGGCGCCCATTTCCGTGGCGAGCGTCGGTTGGTAGCCGACGGCGGAAGGCATGCGGCCCAAGAGGGCGGAGACTTCACTCCCCGCTTGGGTAAAGCGGTAGATATTGTCGATAAAGAGTAGCACGTCTTGGCCGGCTTCGTCGCGGAAATATTCCGCCATGGTAAGGCCCGTTAAGGCGACGCGCATCCGGCTTCCCGGCGGTTCGTTCATTTGACCGAAGACCAGGGCCGTCTTGTCGATGACGCCGGAGTCGATCATTTCGTAGTAAAGGTCGTTCCCTTCACGGGTGCGTTCGCCGACACCGGTGAAGACGGAAATCCCCCCGTGTTCCTGAGCGATGTTGTGGATCAGCTCTTGAATCAACACGGTTTTGCCGACGCCGGCCCCGCCGAAGAGGCCGACCTTGCCGCCCTTGGCGTAGGGGCAAAGGAGGTCGATGACCTTGATCCCCGTTTCGTAGACTTCATTGGACGTGTCCTGATCTTCGAAGGTGGGGGCCTTTCTGTGAATGGGCATGGTTTCCCCGCCCTTTAAGGCGTCTTTGCCGTCGATGGGCTGGCCGAGGACATTGAACATGCGCCCCAAAGTTTCGTTTCCTACGGGCACGGAAATGGCCGCGCCGGTATTTTGGGCGTCCATGCCACGCTTCAGGCCGTCGGTGGCGCCCAGTGCGATGCAACGCACCACGTCGTCGCCGATGTGTTGGGCCACTTCCACGGTAAGGACTTCCTCGTCGTTTTGAATTTTAATGGCGTTTAACAGATCGGGCAGGTGATCCTGCTCGAATTGGATGTCTACAACAGGCCCGATGACCTGGCAGATCGTTCCTATATTCTCATGCATACCGATACCTCTTCCTATTGCACAGCATCCGCAGCCGAGACGATTTCGGTGATTTCATTGGTAATCGCCGCTTGTCTGGCTCGGTTGTAATTGGTTTGCAGTTCGTCGATCATGTCGTGGGCATTGTCCGACGCATTTTCCATGGATACCCGTCGGGATCCTTGTTCCGAAGCCGCCGCTTCGATGAGGGCGCCGAAGATCGCCGTCTCCACATACATGGGAATCAGGTAATCCAGCACCGATTGAGGCGAGGGCTCGAATTCGATTTGCGTCCGAGGGGCGGGCGCATCGTCCTTCGCTTTTAAATCCTCGGAGGGCAAGATGGAAGTCATGCCGGCTTGGTAGCTGATGGTGGAAATAAATTTCGTGTAGACGATTCGAATGGCGTCCACTTCTTTATTTTCGTAAAGCTCCATGGCTACGGCAGCCAAGTCTTGGGCGTGGGAATAGCTTGGGTCTTCACTTAGGCCGGTGTAGGATTTCACGATGTCGTAGTTGCGACGTTCGAAATAATCCTTGGCCTTGTTGCCCACCACCAATAGCTTCGATCGACAGCCGTCGTCTTTTATGGCGCTTTCGGTAAGCCGCAGCACATTGGCATTGTAGCCGCCTGCCAGCCCCTTGTCCGAGGTAAGCACGATGTAGAGGATGGTTTCTTTTTCCCGCTTCGCCAGAAGGGGATGATCATCACCTACAATGGCCAAAATGCCTTGAATGTCGTCGACGACGGTTTGGAAGTAAGGTCTGGTTTTGGCAAGTCGAATGCGGGCGCGACGAAGCTTGGCCGTGGAGACCATCTCCATGGCCTTGGTAATTTGTAAAATACTGTTGATGCCCCGAATGCGCCGTTTAATTTCTCTCGTAGATGCCATAAAAACCTCCTATCGCGTCTGTTTAAACTCGACGAGGCTTGCTTTTATGGCGTCTTCGATGGCATCGGTCATGGTCTTTTGCTCACGCAAGTCTTTGATGAGTTCGGGATGGTGATTTTCCACATAGAGCAGGTACTCTTCTTCGAAATTCAACACATCGTCCACTTCCACATCCAAGAGGTAGCCCTTGGTGACGGCGTAGAGGATCAAGACTTGATGCTCCAGCTTCATGGGGCGGTATTGGGGTTGACGCAAAATGCGCATCATCCGTTCCCCTTGAGCCAACGTCCGTTGGGTTTCCTTGTCCAGTTCGCTGCCGAATTGGGCGAAGGATGCCAGGTCTCTGTATTGGGCCAGATCCAATTTCATGGTGGAAGACACATTTTTAATGGCCTTCGTTTGGGCGGCGCCCCCGACCCGGGAGACGGAAAGGCCCGTGTTAATGGCCGGCCGTTGTCCCGCGAAGAACAGGTCCGTTTCCAGGAAGATTTGGCCGTCGGTAATGGAGATGACATTGGTGGGAATGTAGGCGGAAATGTCGCCGGCTTGGGTTTCGATAATGGGCAGCGCCGTAATGGATCCGCCGCCATATTCGTCGCTCATGCGGGCCGCCCGCTCCAGTAATCTGGAGTGGAGGTAGAAGACGTCGCCGGGGAATGCTTCCCGTCCCGGCGGACGACGTAAAAGAAGACTCATGGTCCGGTAGGCGACGGCGTGTTTCGTCAGGTCGTCGTAGACGATGAGTACGTCTTTGCCCTGGGCCATAAATTCTTCCGCCATGGTGACCCCGGCGTAGGGGGCGATGTATTGGATCGGCGAAAGTTCCGCCGCCGTGGCCGCCACGACGATGGTGTGATCCATGGCCTCGTGTTGTTCCAATGTGTCGACGATTTGTGCCACGGTGGAGGTCTTTTGACCGATGGCCACGTAGATGCAAATGACATCGGTGTCTTTTTGGTTAATGATGGCGTCAATGGCAATGGCGGTCTTGCCCGTTTGCCTGTCGCCGATAATCAGCTCCCGTTGGCCGCGGCCGATGGGGAACAGGGCGTCGATAGCCTTGGTGCCCGTTTGCAGGGGCTCGGTGACGGATTGTCTCGTAATGACCCCGGGGGCGATTTTTTCGATGGGCATGGTTTTTTCGTAGGGGTAGTCGCCTTTGCCGTCGATGGGTGCGCCCAGGGCGTTAACCACCCGGCCCAGAAGACCTTCGCCGACGGGGACTTGCACGACTTTACCCGTGGCCTTAACTTCGTCCCCTTCTTTAATGTCCCCGTCGCCTAATAAAACGACGCCCACATTGTTCATTTCCAGGTTTTGGACCATGCCGTAAATGCCGCCGGGAAATTCGATAAGCTCGCCGGCCTTGGCGTTTTCCAGGCCCCAAATGCGGGCGATGCCGTCGCCGACTTCGATGACGGTGCCCACATCTTCCATGACCAAGTCTACATTATAATTTTTGATCTGCTCCCGTATGACGGCGCCGATCTCTTTTGATCTTAGATTCATGTCTCACCTCTCTATGGGTTCTTTCTCAAGCTGCGCCCTAAATCCTCAAGCTGCCTCGAGACGCTGCGGTCGATGACGCCGTCTTCGGTGATGATTTTCACACCGCCGATTAGGCTCGGATTGATTTTAACCTTCACTTCCACTTGGCCCGGGCGGTTTTTGCCGTAGGCTTTGCGAATGGCTTCCGCTTTTTCATCGGACAGGGACATGGGCGCGACGACGACGATCCGCTCGATGTTTTTGGCTTCGTAGCACAAATCTTCGTAAGCATCTAAAATGCGTACCAAGCGATTCGAGCGGCCGTGATCGGCCACGACGTAGAGCAAATTAAACAAGGGCTCGGGCAATGTGTCGCCAAACACTTTTTTAATTAACGCGTGTTTTTGTTCCGGGCGAATTTTCGGATGGGACAGGGCCATGAGGAAGGTTTTGTCTTTGTATACCTCCCGCACATCGTCCAGCTTATCCAACATATCCTCGCCGGATACTTCCTGCACCTCATAGAGAGCGATGCTGTATTTGCTCAGGCCTTCGTCATACATGGTTCTTCTCCAAGTCTTCGATCAGGCCGTCTACCAATGCGTCTTGATTTTTTTCGTTGATATTGTCTTTTAACAGTTTTTCCGCGATCATTACGGCGAGGTCGGCGGTTTCATCGCGCACGTCTTTTAAGGCTTGGGCCTTTTCCAGGGCGATGTCTTTTTCCGCTTTATCGATGATCTTTGCCGCATGGGCCTTGGCTTCTTCCTCGGCGGATTTTTCCAAGTCGCGGCCCCGTTCTCTGGAGGCTTCGATGATTTCCGCCCCCTCTTTGCGGGCCTGTTGTAATTTATCCTTGTATTTGGCGCGAAGGTCTTCCGCTTCACGCAACAGTTCCTCCGCCTCTTCGATTTCGGAGACGACGCTGTTTTGCCTTTTTGTCAGAAATTCGTTCATCGGCTCATAGACAAAGTGGCGAATGACGAGAAACAGGATAAGTGTGGCGCCCCATTGTGCCAACACATTCCATATGTCCGGCACGACAAAAATTTCCATAGGGACAACTCCTTTCGGTTCTCTGCGCCTTTAATCAGCCTAATAAGGGTTTGACGAATAACAAGATAATGGCGATGACCAGGCCGTAGATACCCGTGGTTTCCGCAACGGCTTGACCGAGAAGCATGGTTTGTACGATGTCCGCTTTCGCTTCCGGTTGACGTCCGACGGCGGCTGCCGCTTGACCTGCCGCATACCCTTGACCGACACCGGGGCCGATACCTGCAATAACTGCTAAACCGGCGCCGATGGCCGAGCAACCTAAGATGAACGCTTCACTGGTGATTTGCATAGTGTTTTCCTCCCTACACTTTTTATATGGTTACGACTGCTTTTTTGCTTTTCTCTCTGCGATTTCTTCCGGGGACGCCATGTCCGAGTTAATGTAAGTCATGGACAGCATGAGGAAGATGAAGGTTTGCAACATGCCGCTGAATACGTCGAAATAGCCGTGTAAGGGCCACGCGACGAGGGGAATAATAAATTTTGAGATCAACCCTATTCCCTGATAGACCAGACTCATAATTAACATGCCGCTTAATATGTTACCGAACAAACGGAAACTGAGTGAGATGGGATTAGCCAGCTCCCCTAAAATATTAATGGGCGTTAAAATGGCGATGGGCTCGGTGTATTGCTTTAAGTAGCCTCCGATCCCCTTGGTCTTAACGGAGAAGAAGTGGATCATGGCAAAGGTAATTAAAGCGAGTGCCAGGGTAACATTGTAGTCGCTTGTCGGCGGCACAAAGCCCAAAAGCCCGGACAGATTGGCGCACACTAAGAACGCGCCCAAGGAGAGCATGTAAGGGGCAAATCCCTTGTTGTGCTCGCCCATGGTCTGCACGGTCAGATTGTTGACCGCCTCGACGAGAATCTCGACGATGTGCAGAAATCCCGTGGGTTTTTCCTTGAAGTCGGCTTTTTTTATTTTCGAGTGAATATATAAGCTGAGAATCCCGAGCACGAGCACGATGACGAAGGTCGTGAACAAGGATTCGTGGAGCCATATGGTCTTATCACCTGCGTGAAAGACGATGCCTCGTTTCAAAAGCCCCCTCCTTTCTTACTGCGAAGATAGTCGAACATGTTTCTGAAAAGTATCACGTACTTGACGGATAATAGACCGAAAAACGTCCCCACAAGGCTCAAATACTCCGCCTTGGCCGCCACCACCAGTACCGCGGCGTAAAGGGCGAAGCGAAACAGGTAGTGCATACCTGCATAGCGCGACGCCTGCGCCTCGGGTTTGTCCACGGCGCGGAGCAAGGTAAAGTACATGAGCTTAAACATAGCCATGGCAATCAGCGAGCCGAAGATCCAGCCCAAAACAGCGGGCTTCGGATCTTTCAAGGCCATAAGAAGCACCCCCGATACCACGAGGGAAAACCCCGCAGTGAGGGCGATGTATTCGTTGGTGAAACGATCTTTCATAGCTTCTTGCCTAAGCGAAGAATGTTCATGACGCCGGCGGCGATGCCCAGAAGGGTGAAAAGCAGAAGAAACAATCCGCTTCCCCCCGTTTTTTTGTCCAGCCACGCACCTGCGAGCATACAGCCTAATATAGGCAGAAGGACATTCAACCCCACCTGTGTAATTAAAGCCAAGCCGGTGTAAGGCGACTTTTTCACGGACACCACCTCCTCTTCCTGTCTATCTCCTTATTTTATCGGATCTTCATGTCCTATTCAATCTATTTACCCTGTTTTCGGGAGTTTTTAAACGCTTATCGAAAGACGGGATGGGGCAAGGTGATGACATCATGGGTATGAATGGGCATTTTCGTATCGTTCAGGAGCCCTAAAAAAGTTATGGCATCCTCCCCGTAACGGCGACGAATTGTATAAATGGCCCGGTCTAAATCCTCTTCTTTTTTCTTTTTTTCGCTATTTGAAAAAAAATCTAATTGCACCGCCGCCTTCCTCGGCACGAGATTCGTGGCCCTGAGGGTGACGGCGCGAATGGCCCTTTTGGGATCCACCTTCTCCCGATAAAGATCGAAGGCGCTGTCTCTCAGCAAAAAAGAAGAGGCGCCGTCGGTGGGAAGCATGCGCTGAAAGGTCATGCTTCTTAAATCTTTATCCCGCAAATGAATTTCGACGCCTCGGGCCATAAGCTCCCCTTCCCTGAGCCTGCGCGCCACATTCAGGGCGAGAATCTGAAAAATCCGCCGCACCTCCACGGGGCTTTTTAAATCTTCCCGAAGGGTGATGCCGTTGCCCACGCTTTTTACGGGGAGAAGGTCGTCCCGATCCCGCACCGGTTCCTCCTCCATGCCTCGGGCCTTCTTCCAAAGCTTCTCGCCGTTGATCCCCAGGCGACTTTTCAAAAGGGCCACGTCCGCCGCGGCCAAATCCCCCAAGGTGTGGATTCCCACGGCCCGCAGCTTCTCCTTCGTCTTGCGGCCGATGCCGATCATGGCGTCGGCGGGAAGGGGGTAGACCTTCCTCGCCACGTCCGCCTCGCCGATGACCGTGACGGCATCGGGCTTTTTCATGTCGCTTCCCAGCTTCGCGAAGGTCTTTGTAAAGCTCACGCCTACGGAGACCGTAATGCCCAATTCTTTTTTCATGCGCCGGCGAATGGCGTGGGCCATGGCTTCCCCTGTGCCGAAGAGATGCACACTCCCCGTCACATCCAGCCAGCACTCGTCGAGGCCGAAGGGCTCCACCTGATTGGTGTAGTCGTAGTAAATGGCCCGGGCCCTTCTGGAAAAATCCAAATACACTTCGTAGTGAGGCGCCACCACGATGAGGTTCGGGCATTTGTTTTTCGCCTGCCACAGGGCCTCGCCGGTTTTGATGCCCAAAGCCTTCGCCTCCACGGACTTGGCCAGGACGATGCCGTGGCGATCTTCCACAGAGCCGCCCACCACCAGGGGCTTGCCCCGAAGGGCGGGGTTTCTCTGAATTTCAATGGAGGCATAGCAATTGTTCATGTCCGAATGTAAAATAACCCGTTTCATGGCGATCCTTTCTTGACAAAAGGCGCAATTCATTCTATGATTTACGCAATTCGATTTCCTATTTATTTCCATAATACGAAACTGTATTGCATATTTCAAGGTGCTTTTTCGCAAACACGCAATTCAATTGCGTTTATCTATTTCGAGGTGACCTATGACATTCGGAGAAAAAATTAAAACTCTGCGCAAAGCGCAAGGCATGACGCAAAAGGATTTGGCCGAGGCCCTGGGCCTTTCGTTGCGCACCATATCCAATTACGAAACCGGCGGCCTGCGCCCCCGCCACAACGCCACCTACGACGCCCTGGCTGCGCTTTTTCACGTGCCCAAGGCCTATTTCTTCACGGAAGAAGACGCCTTTATCTTGGCGGCCGAGGCCCGCTGGGGAGAAAGCGGCGCCAAAGACGCCCGGGAATTGGTGGACGGAGTTATCGGCCTTTTCGCCGGAGGCAAGCTGGACGACGAGGACAAGCAGGCGGTGTTTGAGGCCATACAGGAAGCTTATTTCCGCGCGAAGCTGGAAAGCGAAGCCCAAAAGGCGGGATCCTCCCATGACGAAGATGCATAATCGCTACCGCCACCTTTACGACGATGCCAATGACCTGCGGACACGCTACGGGACCGATCCCAAGGCGGCGCTGGAGGCTTTGGGCGTGGGCCTCGTGACCATGGCCACTTCCACAAAGCTTTTGGGCATGTACAAAATGGTGCTGAATAAGCCCTTCGTCTTTTACAACGACCGGGTGCCGGCGCCGATTCAGCGCATGGTCCTGGCCCACGAGCTGGGCCACCACCTGTACCACCGCCACCACGCCGAGAAGGAGGAGCTCATCGAGTACACCCTCTTTCACTTAACCGACGCCATGGAGCTTGAGGCCAATATTTTCTCCGCCCACTTCCTTTTAGAAGACGAGGCGGTTTATGCCATGGCCCGGGCGGGCTACTCCTACATGGACATGGCCCGGGCCTTTTCCGTGGACGTGAACCTTATGATCTTTAAGCTCAACGAAATGCAACGTATGGGCTACGATCTGCCGCCGCTGGATCCGGCAGACAATCAGTTTTACAGAAAAATCGACGGCCGCAACCTTGCAGAAGATTTGTAACGGGATTAACACCCACGAAAAATCCATTTTCCAGTACAATGGAAGAAAGAAAGAGGTGTTTTATTTGAACCGAGTTAAAAGGCAAATTTTATTTTTATGTACTTTGGCCCTGATCCTTCTCATTCCCCAAGGGGCACGGGCCGTCTCCTTAAGAGAAAACGGACGCACCACCGTCTCCCCCGGCGTCGTGCGCCGCGAGCTTTCCGCAACCATCGGCGGCAGAAACCACATCGTCGATGTGATCCAAGTGGATCTGAATAATCCCGGGGCGGATCTCGAGGTCATGGCCGGGGCGGGCAACTACACCCGCAAAGACACGGTGAGCCACATGGCCGATCGCACCGACGCCTACGCCGGCATTAACGGCGACTTCTTCAATATGTCCAAGCAAGGCGCCCCCTTCGGCCCCTCCGTCGTCGGCGGCAAGCTTCAGTCTTCGCCTCTGGAATCCGTGGGCCTTTTCGCCTTCGGCATCGACAGCGGGAAAAACGCCTACATCGAAAGCTTCACCTTCAACGGCCGCGCCACCGCCCAAGACGGCGCCCACTACAAAATCAGCGGCTTAAACAAAACCGACTACATCATTAATCACACCCAAGTCCCCTCCCACAAAGACAGCATCCAATTGTACAACGACTTTTGGACCGCCCCCTCCCGCGGCCTGAGAGGCAGCGGCGAAGTGTTGGTCAACAGCAATTTCGTCGTGGAGCGCATTTCATTAGATAAGCCCATTCCCATGGTCACCCCCAAGGGCAAATACATTTTGCAGGTCAACGGACGGGCCAAAGACTTCATTCGAAACCACGTGAAGCCCGGGCAAAAACTCCGCTTGGATTACCGCGTGAGCCCGGACAGAAACTGGCGCTTTTTAATCGGCGGCCACGCCCTCTTAGTAAACGGCGGCCGGCCCCAACCCTACCTCATGGACGCCGCTTCCATCGACGGCTACCGGGCCAGAAGCGCCGCGGCCATTTCAAAAGACCGCAAAACCGTCTACCTCGTGGCCACGGAAGGCCGCACGAGCAAAAGCCGCGGCATGAAGCTCGATGAATGGGCAGCCACCGTGGCCGCTTTAGGCGTAGAAAAAGCCATTAACTTAGACGGCGGCGGCTCCACCACCATGGTGGCCCGCGGCCACGGGGATTTCAAAAACACGAAAATCACCCGCCCCGAGAGAAACGGCGCCGAGCGGCGCATCGTCAACGGCATCGGCGTCATGAACAAAGCGCCGAAAACCGCCCTTTCAGCCGGCGAAATTGCAGGCCCCCGCCACTTGGTTCTGGGCGAAGTGGCCACCTACAAGCTGGGCAAGGCCTGGGACAGCAACTACCACCCCATCAAAGTCGAAAACGTGGGCTACAGCTTAACGGACAGCACCTTCGGCAGAGGCGCCTGGATCTACAGCCGCTTCCTCTCGCCGAAGGTGGGCAAGACCAACATCGTCTTAACCACCACAGGCGGCGTCAACATCACCCTGCCCGTGGACATTCAAAGCCCCGGCGCATTAAAAAGCTTCACCCTCGTCGCCAAAGATAACGGCAACACCATAACCCTGGCACCGAAAGGCGTCACCAAAGCCGGCCGAAGCGTCGTCCTCGATCCCGCCCAAATCGCCTGGACCGTGGAACGAGGCGCGGCAAAAGCGGACACGAGCAGCTGGAAAATGCCCGGCGCCGGTGTGAAAGAACCCGTCGCCATCTTCCGCCAAGAAAAAGCGGAAGGCGCCTATGTGCTCTACAAGGCAAACTTCGGCCCCAACACGGCGAGCTATGTGAAAGAATCGCCGGGATACGCGAAAGTGCGCATGACCGTGGGCAAGAAAAACTTTACCTTCGCCGGTGAAAACCGCACCATGGACACGACGCCGGTGATTCAAAAGGACCGCACCCTCGTGCCCCTGCGCTTCTTAATGGAATCCTACGGTGCCGAAGTGAGCTGGGACAATGAAAACCGCACGGCCATCGTAAACTACAAGGGCCACACCATCGGCCTGCCTGCGGACAAAAACGAAGCCACCATAGACGGCAACACCGTGGCCCTGGATGTGGGCGCCACCATTCGAGATGACCGCACCCTCGTGCCCCTGCGCTTTATCGTGGAAAACATGGGCATGGAAGTGTATTACGAACATTCCGACCGCTCCATCTCCATCTTCCAAAAAATCAATTAAAGCCCTTAGAGCAAAAGGAAAGCACCCGATGACGGGTGCTT
>NZ_JBBKBU010000013.1:0-57430 GCF_037892835.1 Peptoniphilus sp. HCN-40583 | reverse complement strand
ATTGTATGGGCTTATTTTAATTTGAACAGGTGGTGAACCTTCTTGCCTTTGCGGACGTGGACACCTTTTTTAAGGGCATCTAAAGTGATGATGGCATCGTGGGAAGCGACTTTTTCGTCGTCGACGGACACGCCGCCTTGTTGAATGAGTCGGCGTCCTTCACTGGTGGAGGCGATGAGATCGCCTTTTTGCATCAGTTCCACAATGGTGATGCCGTCTTTCACATCTTCTTCTGCAAGCTCCGTGGTGGGCATGTGTTCCGTATCGCCGCTGCCGCCGAAGAGAACGCGGGAAGCTTCCAGAGCCTTGTCCGCTTCTTCCTTGCCGTGAACTTCATTGGTGATTTCCCAAGCCAAACGTTCTTTGGCTACGTTCAGCTCTTGGCCTTCCAATTTTTCGTAATCGGCGATTTCTTCGTCGCTGACGTCGGTTAAGAGTTTCAGGAACTTCACGACGTCGCGGTCGTCGCAGTTACGCAGGTATTGGAACATTTCGTGGGGCGGCGTCTTGTTGGGATCCAAGAAAATGGCGCCCTTCATGGATTTGCCCATCTTTTGGCCGTCGGCGGTGGATAAAAGCTTGAAGGTCATGGAGTAGACCTTGCCGTCGTCGAGCTTGCGAACCAAGTCGTAGCCGCCGAGCATGTTGCTCCATTGATCGGAGCCGCCTAATTGCAATTGGCAATTGTATTTTCTGTAGAGAATCAAAAAGTCGTAGGACTGCATGAGCATGTAGCCCATTTCAAAGAAAGTGAGTCCTTGTTCCAAGCGGTTGGCGTAGGCATCCAACTTCAGCATTTGGTTGACGGAGAAATGCACGCCGATGTTACGCATAAAGTCCAAGTAGCCCAGGTCCAAGAGCCAATCCGCATTGTTTGCGACGATGGCCTTGCCGTCGGAATAATCGATAAAATGAGATAATTGCCGTTTGAAGCATTCAATATTGTAGTTGATATCTTCGGGGGTGAGCATTTTACGCATATCGCTGCGGCCCGAGGGGTCGCCGATCAAGGTGGTGCCGCCGCCGAAAAGGGTAATGGGCACGTGGCCTGCACGTTGGAAATGTTGAAGAACTTTTACTTGAAGGTAGTGACCTAAAGTAAGGGAATCCGCCGTTGCGTCAAAGCCGATATAAAAAGTAATCGGTCCTTCTGCCAAGCGTTCGCGCAATTCTTCGGGGAAAGTTACTTGGTCGATGTAACCTCTTCTTTCAAGTAGATCAAATACGTTTTCAGTCATGATGCCTCCTTTTTAAGCACAAAAAAAGCTCCTGCGAAAGGGCGTCTTCCAACGCGGTACCACCTTTCTTCGCAAAAAGCCTCAAGCAAATTATCATACTCCGGCGCTGTAATTTTGGGGACGCCATCATCGTATCTATGAATTTGATATCCATTATATGGAGGGACAAAAACTTTGTCAAGCAAAAAAGCGTTTTTTTCTGAAAATTGTGTTATGATGAAAAAGAGGTGGCATATGATTGGCGTGGATCTGGTTTACATACCGCGAGTAAAAGAAATACTGAACAGGCGAGGCGAGGCTTTTCTGCAAAAAGTGTTTTCGCCTGAGGAACGGGCGAATATGCGCCTGCACCCCAATACCGTGGCCGCACACTTTGCCGCAAAAGAGGCCATGGCCAAGGCATTGGGTGCGGGTCTGTTTAAGGCGGGCTTTAAAAACCTGCTTGTTTTCTACGACGAAGGCGGCGCACCCTACGGACGCTTTGAGCAGCATTTCTTTGATTTATCCATCTCTCATGAAAAAGACTACGCCGTCGCCGTGGCGCGGCTCAGGACAGGCGAGGGGCCTTCGGTGTCGAAGGAGGCGGCGAAAATGCTCCCTGTCGTGAATCTGAGTGACCACAAAGGCGCTCGGGGAAAGGCGGCCGTCGTCGGCGGATGCGCCGGGATGTTCGGCTCCGTAGACCTCGCCGCCTCGGCGGCATTAAGGGCCGGTTGCGGCCTGAGTTACGCCTACGTTCCCGACGATATTTTCCGCGACTTTTCTTTGCGTATGCGCGAAGTCATCGTAAAAAAACAAAGTGTGGCGGAGGATTTAAAGGACGTGGACGCCTTGGGGCTCGGTCCGGGCATGGGCCGCGACGACAGGGCGCGGGATGTGTTTTTAAAAGTATACGGCCTCGCCCTTCCCATGGTCGTCGATGCCGACGGGCTGTACCATTTGGCGGGAGCAAGGCCCCTCTCTAGGGGGCCGAAAATTTATACGCCTCACGTAGGGGAAATGGCCCGCCTCATCGATCGCGATGTGGCCTGGGTGAACGCCCACCGAGACGAAGCTGTGGACGTCTGCCTTCGTCGCTACGGCGGCGTGGTGGTATTGAAGGGACACGACACCGTCGTGGCTTCGAAAGACGACCGCGTAGTCAACGAAACGGGCAATGCCGGCATGGCGACGGCGGGCTCCGGCGATGTTTTAACCGGCGTTATCGCATCGTTTTTGGCCCAGGGCATGGATTGTTTTCAAGCGGCCCGCCTGGGGGTATACTTACACGGACTGGCAGGAGATCTCGCCGCTTTACATAAAAGCAAGCGGGGAATGATCGCTTCGGATCTTATCGAGTATTTGCCTGAAGCCTTCCTCCGCCTCGAGGCCGCGAGAGAGATCTGTCGGAAATAGAAAGGTTGTGATCTATGGTTATTAAGAGAGGCGATGTGTTTTATGCCGATCTGAGCCCGGTTATCGGTTCGGAACAAGGCGGCGTAAGGCCCGTGGTCATCATTCAAAATGATGTGGGCAACAAGTATTCGCCTACGACGATAGTTGCGGCGATTACATCGCAAATGAACAAGACAAAACTACCGACTCACGTCAAGGTGAAGGCGGCGAACAATGATTTGCCGAAAAACTCCGTGATTCTTTTGGAACAGGTGCGTACCATCGATAAAAAGCGGTTGCGGGAAAAAATCGGCAAGTTCGGCACAAAAATTATGGACGACGTCGACGAAGCATTAAAAATCAGCATCGGTCTGTAATACATAGACGAGCGCGGGCAAGCCCCGCGCTTTTGTCGTTTTCATTGGTCTAAGCGTTGGATTGTTGTATAATAGATGAGATGAATTAAAACACAGAAAGGATGAGATTGTGAAACGCAATTGGAAAAAAATAATCGCGGCCTGTGCCCTCGGATTGATGTTTATGGGCGCGGCCATTCCCGCTTTTGCCAAAGATGACGATCCTTTGGTTTCCTTGAGTTATTTAAACCAAAGGCTTGAAGCCATAGAAAAAAAACAAAACCAACAACCGGCGGCCGTTGCAACTTCCGGTACCATGGAAGTGGTGGAGCTGAAGGCGGGCGATAAAATTATCGCGGCCCAAGGGGCAGAACTGATTCCGAGAAGCGGGCGGGTGGACACCATCGCCCAAGAATTAGGCGGCCTCAGCGACATTACCGTCGGCGTGGATTTAAAACAAGGGGAGAAAGCGCCCTTAAACCATATGCTCATTGCACCGAGAAGTGACGGCCGTGGCCTTGTGGCCGCCACCGACGCCATTGTACTCGCGCGGGGAAATTACCGCGTGGTACGAGGACTTTAACGGGGATGACGATGAAAGTTCTTCATCTTATCAGCGGCGGCGACACCGGTGGGGCGAAGACCCACATCTATACTTTGCTGAAAGGCCTGGAAAGCTATGGCAAAGTGAGCATGGTGTGTTTCTGTCCCGGGCCTTTTCTCGACGGCGCCTTGGATCTGGGCATTGATGCCCGCCTCGTAGAGCAGAAAAATCGCTTCGACATGGGGGCATTAAAAGAAGTGGCCCGCATGATCGAGGACGAGGGATTCGATTTAATCCACTGCCATGGCGCGAGGGCTAATTTTAACGCCCTGTACCTGAGAAAGCGCGTGGATGTGCCCATGGTCACCACCTTGCACAGCGATTACCTTCTGGACTTCAAAGACAATTTTATTAAGGACAAGGTCTTTACGCCTTTAAACAAATACGCCTTAAAGCGATTCGACAACTACATCGCCATTACGGAGCGCTTCAAGACCATGTTGGTAAGTCGTGGCTTTCCGGAAGACGCCATTTTTGTCACCTACAACGGCATCGACATGAAAAAGACGGAGCTCGCCGTAGATAAAGATCGCTTTTTGGATCGCTACGGATTGAAAAAATACGCCGAGCGCATGCTCTTTGTCATTGCCGCCCGCCTGGATTTGGTCAAAGACCACATGACCCTTTTGCGCGCGGTGGCCTTAAACAAGGAAGCCTTCACAGACGGACACGTACTCATCGCCGGGCAAGGGCTGGAGCGGGAAAAGCTCATGGCCTATGTGAAAGATGAGGGTCTGGAAGATTTGGTTTCATTCTTGGGCCAGGTCTCCGATCCCTTCAGCCTTTACGGGGCGGGGGATGTGAATCTCCTCACTTCCGTATCGGAAAGCTTCCCCTACGCCCTTCTCGAAGGGGCTAAGGCGAAAATTCCCTTTATTGCCACGGACGTCGGCGGCATCGGAGAAATGGCGGGGGACTATGGCATGGTCTTTCAACCGAAAGATGCCGAAGCCATGAGTCGGAAAATGCTTTATGCCCTGAATCATCCCGATGAAATGAAGGCGCGGGGCGAAGGCCTTTATGAATACGTAAACGAACACTTCAGTCAGGAAGCCATGGCCAAAAGCCATGCGGAAATATATCAGAAAATTCTTAAAAGGAGCCAACATGATCGATAAAAAAGGAAAACTCTTCGGCAAGATCAATATTATTGACTGCCTCTTCTTACTCATCCTTATCGTCGCCGTCGTGGGCGGCATCTCTCGCTTTAAAGATTCCTCCATTGCCGTGGAAAGTACGTCGAAGGGAAAGATGACCCTCCTTGTAGACAAGGTGCGGACGCCGACAGTGGAAAACATGATGGAGGGGCAAGACCTTTACAGCTACGATAAAGGCATTTTTATGGGCAAAATCGTGGGCAAGACCGTGCGTCCTTACGAAGATGCCGTGGAATACGAAGGGCAATGGATCAACGCGCCGGTGCCGGAAAAGTATTCCGTCTACCTGGATGTGAATGTGGACATTAAGGAATCGGATAAGTCTTATGTGGTGGGCGGCGAAGAAATTCGCGTCGGCAACGAATACCGCGTCAAGACAAAGACCTCTGCATTTACAGGTGTCTGCGTAGGCATTACTAAAGACGGGAAGTAATTATGATTCAATCCAGTGTACTGATTCAACTACTACTTTCCGCAGTGAGGGCATTGGAGAATTGGTATAAGCAAAGTTTCCTTCACGGCTGTTTTGCGGCCGTGGGCGGCGCGGTGCAAAGGCAGTGGCGGGCATCGGGATTGCGACATATGCTCGACGGGGCCGAGGCGGTTTTCGCCGGCACCTTCTTTTTTCGCATCCTTCGATTTTTCTACCGCCTGTTCAATACCATCGCTCATTGGCTACGCATCCGCCTGGCGGGTGCCGTATCCGGTTCCGTAGGCTTTGACATCGCAGATAGCTACACTGCCTGGGATTCGGCTTTTAAAACCACGGGCATGATTAGCGTGGGCTTCGGCTTAAGCGTGTTGATTCTTTCTTTATTGCACCGTAGCCTTTGGGGCGTTTCGGGACTTTTCTTTCTTCTCGCAGGCCTCTTCATGTATAGAATCGCAGGCAATATTTATGAAATCGCAGGCAGCTCTTTTGTGCTGAAGGGATTTCGGTCTTTGTGGCGCCTGCTTTTACACGATAAGGAGGTGGAGCCGTGGAAACACGCGTAAAAATAAATCCACTCCTGTTACTCGCTTTGGGCTTTGTTGTCGGCGGCGTGGGACTGAGCATTAAGATTCCCTTTGTGATCCTGCTCTTTGCAGGCTTGATCGGCCTTGTGGTCTTTTTCGAAAATCCCATGGTCTGCCTCTTCGCCACCACCTTCGGCTACATCTTTTTGCCGGATCTCTTGGTCCTTATGCTCTTGTACGGTACCTTCGGCCTGTATCTGTTCAGAAAGTTTTTCAAAAAAGACGATCCACTCATCGTGGCGGGCCACGAGGTGGTGCCCTACATTTACTTTCTCTTAATGGTGATTCAAACGGCCACGTCCGTCTATCTTATGGGTTCTTTAAGGGATTTGGCCATTCACACGGCGGGCTTTATGTATTTAATCTTTATGATTAACGAAGTAAAAACCGTGGAACAAGTTCACGGCGTCATCGTCGCCGTGGTCTGTGCGGCGACGCTTCTCGCCCTAGTGGGCATTTACCAATACGTCGTCGGCGTGGATATTAAGAAGGAATGGGTAGACACCAGCTCCAACGGCGCCATTCGTGCCCGGGCCTATTCGGTCTTCGGCAATCCCAATATTTTCGCCGAGTATTTGGTCATGACCATCCCTCTTTGTGTGGGCCTCTTTTGGTCTACGAAGCGAGACGGCGTGCGGCTGCTTTTCTTGGCCGTCTTCGCCGTGCAGGTCTTGTCATTGTTTATGACCATGTCCCGCGGCGGCTGGCTCGGCCTCGCCGTGGCGGCCTTCATCTTTATTTGTCTCGTGCGAAAAGAGCTTTTGCTTTTGGCCATTCCCCTCATGGGTGCGGCGGTGTTTGTGGTGCCTGAGAGCATCGTCAATCGCTTTATGACCATTTTCAATCTGGCCGACTCGTCCACCTCCTATCGCTTTAAAATATGGGAGATCACCGAGGGGATCATTCACGATCACTTCATCGTGGGACTGGGCCTGGGGCATTTGCCCTTTAAAATGGTCTTCGAGCAATACATTCGCACTATGCCCATTTACCACGCCCACAATACTTTTTTGCAGGTCTTTGCGGAAATGGGGCTGGTGGGGTTCGTTCTGTTCTTTATCTTTATGGTGAGCATCTTTGTCAATTTGGCTCGCTACCCCTTAAAGAGCGAAGACAGGTATTTAAAGATCATGGGTGCGGCCCTTTGCGCTTCCTTTGCCGGCATGCTCTTTCACGGGATGTTTGAAAACATCTTCTACATGACCAAAATCACCACTACCTTCTGGCTCTTGCTGGCCATTTCCTTCGCCCTGGTACGCATTTGTAAAAAACATCTCTCCGCAGAGAAAGGGGAGAAAAGGATGGATTCTTATGGGAAAGAAAGTTTTATTTAGCGGCTATTACGGCTTCGATAACAGCGGCGATGACGCGATTTTACACGCCATCGTAAGCGACATCAGGGCCTGTGATCCCACCGTACAATTAAATGTCCTCTCCTACGATCCACCGCGAACCCGTAGGCTATACGGCGTCAATGCCACCCAGCGCTTTCACTACAAATCCGTGAAGAAGGCCCTCATGGGAACGGATCTCTTAATTAGTGGCGGCGGCTCGCTCCTCCAAGACGAGACCTCCTCCAGGAGCTTGTATTACTACTTGGGGGTTATGGCCCTGGCGAAGCGTTTGGGAAAAAAGATCTACGTCTATGCCAACGGCGTCGGCCCCATTCACAAGGCCTTGAACCGAAAACTGACGGCGCGCATTCTAAACAAGGTGGACTACATTACCCTGAGGGATGCGGACAGCGCCAAGGTCCTTCAAGACATTGGCGTAAACGTGCCGCCGGTGGAAGTCACCGCCGATCCCGTGTACGGCATCGAAGGCATCAGCCCGGAGGCGGCGAAAGCTATTTTGCGGCAAGAACGCATTGATGCAGATCAACGCTTCCTCGCCATCGCCGTGCGCCAGTGGAAAAAAGCCCCTGCGTTGGCGACGAAAATCGCCTACGTCGCCGATCGGGCCCACGAAGAATTAGGCCTTGAAATTTTATTTACGCCCCTGCATTATCCGGAAGACAAGCATTTCGCCGAGAGCATCAAGGCGAAAATGGTGCACAAGGATCACTGCTACGTCTTAAGCGGCAAT
Source organism: Peptoniphilus sp. HCN-40583 (assembly GCF_037892835.1). NCBI lineage: Bacteria > Bacillati > Bacillota > Tissierellia > Tissierellales > Peptoniphilaceae > Peptoniphilus > Peptoniphilus sp. HCN-40583. Next base: position 49,599 of record NZ_JBBKBU010000013.1, on the reverse strand, counting down.
TACGGCGTGGAAGAGATGGAAGGGATCATCGGCCTGTGCGATCTTTTAATCGGCATGCGCCTCCACGCCTTGATCTATGCCGTCACATCGAAAACGCCGGCGGTGGGCGTGGTCTACGACCCGAAGGTCAAGGCCCAATTGGAAGCCCTGTCCATCGACGCGGACATACAAGCCGAAGGCATGGACGAGAAAAAGCTCTTAAATGCCGTGGTGGCTATGTACGGCAAGCGGGATGTGGAGCGGGCGCGCCTCGAGGCCCAGCACCGGGTGCTCTTGGAAAAAAGCAGGAGGAATGTGAACCATGTCTTCGACCTTTTACAATCCTAAGGACAAGATCAAAATCTTTAACACCGTGGTGGATCCCGTGAGCGAGGAAGAGAGCCGCAGAATTCTTTCCGATTTTTTAGATGAAGGCGGCTTCCATCGAATCTTCACGCCCAATACGGAAATCGTCATGGCGCTGAAAGACGACGCCGAACAAGCGGCGGTGATGAACGCGGCCGATCTCGTGGTGCCCGATGGCATCGGTTTGGTCATCGGTTCGAAAATGGGGGGCCATCCCTTGGAAGAGCGGGTTACCGGCTATGATTTGTCCATCTTCCTTCTTGAGCTGGCCAAAGAAAAGAACAAGCAGATTTTCTTTTTAGGCGGCGAGCCTCATGTGGCGGCGGAAGCGAAAAAACGGGTAGAAGAAAAGTACGGGCCCATTGTGGCGGGGGAGCACCACGGGTATTTTAAAGGCGCCCACCGCGGCTATGAAAATTCCGAGGAAGAGGCGGCGGTGATCCGCGCCATCAACGAAAGCGGCGCGTCGATTCTCTTTGTGGGATTGGGCTTTCCGAAGCAGGAACAGTTTATTTTAAACAACAAAGACAAGCTCGAGCACATTGTCGTGGCCATCGGAAACGGCGGCGTCTTAGACGTGTTGGCGGGAAAAGCCAAGCGGGCGCCGGAGGTTTTCATCCGACTCCACCTGGAGTGGTTTTATCGCCTGTTAAAAAACCCGTCGAGAATCGGGCGGCAAATGGCCATTCCGAAATTCTTATGGACCATCGCAACAAACAAAAAGGCGGTCTCCGTCGTGAAAGAAAACAGAGGAGGATCTCATGAATCATAACGAACAGTTCGCGGTCAACACCTTGCGGGCACTATCCATCGACCAAATTGATGCAGCCAACTCCGGTCACCCGGGCCTGCCCTTGGGCGCGGCACCCATGGCGTGGGCACTGTGGGCCAATACATTAAATTTCGATCCCAAGGATCATTTGTGGCCAAATCGCGACCGCTTTATTTTAAGCGCCGGCCACGGAAGCGCCCTTTTGTATTCTCTGTTCCACCTCTTCGGCTTGGGTCTTAAAGCGGAAGATTTAAAGAACTTCCGTCAACTGGATTCGAAGACCCCGGGCCATCCGGAATACGGCCACACCGCCGGCGTGGAAACCACCACCGGCCCCTTAGGCGCAGGGATCTCCACCGCCGTCGGCTTTGCCATGGCGGAAACTCGCCTCGCCGCCATCTACAATGAACCGGGCTACGACTTTATCGACCACTATACTTACGTCCTCTGCGGCGACGGCGACTTAATGGAAGGCGTGAGCAACGAAGCCTCCTCCATCGCCGGTACCTTGGAACTGGGCAAACTCATCGTCCTCTACGATTCCAATAACATTACCATCGAAGGCAATACGGAGCTGTCCTTTAAAGAAGACATTGCCGCCCGCTACCGCGCTTTGGGCTGGCAAGTGCTCACCGTGGAATACGGCACGGACATTGATGCCATTTCCCGGGCCGTGGAATCGGCGAAACAGGAAAAGGTCAAGCCCACGTTAATCGAAATTAAAACCGCCATCGGCTACGGCTCGCCTTTGGAAGGCTCCGCCGGCGTCCACGGCTCGCCCCTTGGCGAAGAAAAGAACCAAGCCACCCGCGACAAATTAGGTTACGACGTGGCGCCTTTTGAAGTGGCCGACGAAGTGAAGGCCTTAGTCGACGAGAAGCTGGAAGAAAAGCGCAAGGTCTACGACGAATGGAAGGCATTGGAAGAAAAATACAAAGAAGCCTTCCCACAAAAATACGACGCCTTCCTGGCAAGCTACGATACGAAAAAGCAAGACCTCTCCTTTACGGACGAAGATGCTTACTGGGCGCCGGTTGAAAAAGACATGGCCACCCGAGCCAGCTCCCACGAAATGCTGCAGCGCGTCGCCGCCGGCATGGGCAATCTCTTCGGCGGAAGCGCCGACTTGGGCCCCTCCAACAAGAGCGATATGAAAGGCGAAGGCCAATACAGCGTGGACAATCGTTTAGGAGGAAACATTAACTTCGGCGTCAGAGAACACGCCATGGGCGCCATCGTGAACGGCATTTATCTCCACGGCGGCTTCCGCTCCTACGGTGCCACCTTCCTGGTCTTCAGCGACTACCTGAAGCCCCAGCTCCGCCTCGCCGCCCTCATGGGCATTCCCACGGCCTACATCTTTACCCACGACAGCATCGGCGTCGGCGAAGACGGCCCGACCCACCAACCCATAGAGCACTTGGCTATGCTTCGCTCCATTCCCAATATGATTACCTTCCGCCCGGCGGATTCCACGGAAGTGGCCGTCGCTTGGTACGTGGCCATGCACAGCGAATCCACACCTGTGAGCATGATTTACACCCGTCAAACCCTGCCGGAGCTTGAAGGCTCATCTAAGGACGCATTAAATGGCGCCTATGTGGTGAAAAAAGAAGCCAATGCACTGGATCTCATCTTTATCGCCACGGGCAGCGAAGTGCACCTGGCCATGGAAAGCGCCCAAGCCCTCGAAAAAGACGGCCACGGCGTCCGCGTGGTAAGTATGCCCTCTCAAGAACTCTTCGACGAACAATCGGAGGAATACAAAGAAGCCGTGCTTCCCTCGACCATGCGCAACCGAATTTCTGTGGAAGCGGCAACCACCATGGGCTGGTACAAGTACGTGGGCCTGGACGGCTTGGCCATCGGCATGCATTCCTTCGGCGCATCGGGCAAGGCATCGGAAGTCTTTAAACGCTTCGGCCTCACCGCAGAAGCCGTAACGGAACAAGCCAAGGCCTATTTAACGAGCAGAAAGTAATGACGTCTCGAAGAAAAACAGCGGCGTTGCTCTTAGTGCTCGCCTTGTCTTTAGGCGGCTGCACTGAGAAAAGCACCTACAAAGACGGCACCTACGAAGGGCGGGGAAAGGGCCATAACGAAAAGGAGCCCATCGTCCTTCGCGTGGTCATCGACGACGGTCGCATCGCAGACATTGCCGTAAAAAGCCACGGAGAATCGACGGAGCAAGTGCCTCAGGTGGAAAGCGCCCTGGAGAAACTCCCCGGCGCCATGGTGCGAAAAAACACCGCCACCGTCGACGGCATTGCCGGCGCCACGGAAACTTCCGCGGGATTAAGCGCCGCCGTAATCGATGCGCTTCATAAGGCCGGAAAATAAAAGAGGACCTCTGTAAAAACAGGGGTCCTTTTCAATAGAAAAATTTTTGAAAATCGGTAATGGCCGCATGAGGCATTTCCGATTTTTTATTTATAAACCTTTATTCGCTGCGAATGGCGTCCAGAGCCGAGAGGTTCATGGCGCGCTTGGCGGGGAAGTAGCCGGCGGCGATACCAACCAAGGTGGAAAAGACGAGGGCCACCAACACGAGCCACAGAGGAATGTGGGAGATCTTTACCGCTTCTTCCGCGCCTTGAGCCATGGCAAAGCGGTTGCCGATGAGATTAAAGCCCGCGCTCATCATTAAACTCAGCGCCACCCCGATGACGCCGCCGATAAAGCCGATAAGGGCGGCTTCGGTGAGAAAGAGCTTCTGAATGTCTTGAATCGACGCGCCGATAACCTTCATGACGCCGATCTCACGGGTGCGCTCGTAAATGGACATAATCATGGTGTTGGCAATGCCGATGGCGGCGACGACAAAGGAGATGGAGCCGATGCCTGCGAAGATGGCGTTGACGATGGTCATAGCCTTGTTCATGCTCTTGATCATTTCCAGCATGCCCATGGCGTCGTAGTCCAGGGCCTTAATGCCGTCGGATACCTCTTCGGCATTTTTCATGTCATCCACCCGCACCTGAATGCGGTCGTAGTTGTGGGTGTTGGGCCGATCCATTTTTAAGCGGTCCATTAAATCCATATAGCCGTCCACGGTCATAAAGACATTGTTGTCGTAGTCCATTTTTTTCGTCTTGGCGATAAGCCCTGTGACTTTTAATTCCGTCGATAGACCGGTGCCGCTCCCGGTGCCTCCCATCATGGAGACGTCGGAGGAGGTAATAGTCATGGCTTTGCCTGCGGCGTTAAAAAGCGGCGGCGGATCCTTGTCCTCGTCCATGGCGGGCATGGTTGTGGAGCCCGTGGGGTCGTAAAACATATCCACTACATTGCTGCCGAAGAGCATTTGGCCCTTGCCGTCGCCATGGAAGAAACTGCCCTTGTCCATTTCCCAGCCAAGGGAATCGTAGGTGTGTTTTTCCATGGCCGTAATGCCCACGAAATCCGATTGAAATTTTCGCATCTTCATGCTCACGCTGGTGTTGTAAACCGGCGTCACGTCCACGACGTGAGGCAGCTCTTTTAATTCCGAAATAGTTTTTCTCGTGAGGGCCTTGCCCTTTCCGCCTTCTTCTTTCTGCGTCACATTGATGTTTTTCACATCGCCGAAGTCTTCGATCATGCGCTTGTTGTTTTCCGTCATGCCGTAGCCGAAGCTGAGCATAATGATGATGGAGACACAGCCGATGACCACGCCGAGAAGGGTGAGGCCCGTGCGAAGTTTTCTGGCGAGGAGATTTTTCTTCGCCATGTCAAATAGGTCGCGGTAACTCATCAGATCGTCAAATCCTCGTCGTTGTTGTCGCCGGCGTTTTTACGCTTCTTATAGACGTAGAAGGCGATGGCACCGACAATGGCGGCGATAAGAGAGACGCCTAAAGGAATGGCCCATGCGGGGCGGGACGTTTCTTCGCCTTCATCTTCAGGGGCGGGCATATCGCCTTCCACCTGAACCACAAAAGGCTTCACCAATTCCTGTTTTCTGCCCGTGGCATCGTCGTAGGTAATGACGATTTCGCCCTTTTGCTCGCCCTTTGCCCGAGGCGTAATGTTCACGTCGTAGGTTTGGGCGCTGCCCGGCGCCACATTGCCGGCGAAATAGGTGTTGGTATCCGCATCGAAATTGCCCCGCATTTTCACCATCACATTGGAGAGCACAGATTTGCCCGTGTTGAAAAATTCCAGGGACAGAGGCATTTCGCCGCCGACAAAGCCCTCTTTGTCAACTTTCAAATCCCCCAATTCGATTTCCGCACTTTGGATCACGGGAATGCCGATGATTTCCGAAGAAGTGTAGGAATTGCCTGCGCTGTCTTCGTATTCGAAATTCGCCGTAATGGTGTAGGTACGGGGGGCTGTGTCCGGTGCCGTCGTCAAAGTAATTTCTTTTTCCGCATGTTTTTTCGGCTTTATCTTGTCGATAAAAAAAGTATTGCTGCTTCCGATGGGAATAAAGGCGCTGCCGCCACCGCCGCCCGAAGCCGAAGCTGCGGCTTCCATGGCACCTGGGGCGCTCTGGCCGGAGGATGTGGGCACGTCCACGGCATCCGCTGCATCGGCGGAAAGGGCGACCCGCAGATTTTGCACGGTTTTCTTGCTATTGGTATTTAGAATTCTGAAGTACAAAGTAAAGGGCACACCGGCTTTGACATCCACAGGATCGTAGGAGTAGTGGTCGATGACAAGCTTCGGCGTATTGTTGCCCGTAGGGGCCTGGCCGCCGCCTGAGGAAGCGCCTTCAGAGCCCGTAACGGGAAGGGGCGCGCCCATGTCTGCGCCGGAGAAATCGCCCATGGATCCGCCGGAGAAATCGCCGGAAGAGGCGGAAGCCGGGGAGGGAGCTGAGGCGGAGTTTGAGCGAACGGTGACGATTTGTTTGCTTTCGTGGACTTCGTTGGTGTTTACATCAACGTAGGCGACAGAAAGTTTCACGGGATAGTTTTTGCCTTCTGCGCTGGGGGTCATTTGAAAAGTAAAGGTGTAGCTTTCTTTTTGATTTGGCGCGAAGTATTTGGCATTGACCGTGGTCACCGATTTCGGCACCAAGCCGTTTAAATCCTGAGATTCCGCTTGAATGCGTATGTTTTTTGCCCCGCCCTTGCCGTTATTTTTAATGGAAAAGCGAATGGGAATGTCGGCCCCGCTGCCGTCGTCGTGGGGCCAGCTTATGTCGGTGAAGTCCAGAATGGATATGGGGGCGTGGCTCGTGGATTCCACCTTTGCCGGGGGAATGGCATCGGCGTTGTTTGCCGCCGTTGCCACTTGGGGGGCGACGCTTGTAAGTATCAGACAACCGGCTAAAAGCCATGCTTGTTTTTTCATAGGGTCTCCTCGTTGTTGTTTTGGGGGAGAAGTTCGAGCTCCCGTGCTTTTTCGATAATCTGTTGCGTTTCGTCTCGCACAATTTTTCCGTCTCTTAGTTCGACGATGCGATTGGCGTAAACGGCGGTTTCCAAATCGTGGGTGACGATAATGAGGGTTTGCTTATGTTCTTTGGCGAGGTCGCACATCATTTCCATGATCTCCACGGAGGTGTTCGTGTCCAAATTCCCCGTGGGCTCGTCGGCAAAGAGAATAGGCGGCGCGTCCACAAAAGCCCGGGCGATGGACACCCGCTGTTGTTGGCCGCCGCTCATTTCGCTGGGCTTGTGGTCCAGGCGATTGCCCAGGCCCACCCGCTCTAAAATGGCACGGGCCTTTTCTTCCCGTTCCTGTTTTTTTACGCCCTTGAAGATAAGCCCCAGACTCACGTTTTCCGTGGCCGTCAAGGTGGAAATTAAATTATAGGACTGAAAGACAAAGCCCACGTTTAACTGGCGAAACTTCGTGAGCTTTTCCTCGGAAAGTTTCTCCATGTGGATTTTACCGTTTATAATAATTTCGCCCTTGCTGGGTCGATCCAATCCGGCCATCATATTTAAAAGGGTGGATTTCCCGCTGCCGGAGGTTCCCAGTAGGCAGAGAATTTCTTCTTTCTGAATATCTAAATTGACGCCACGAAGGGCATAGACTTTTTCTTCGCCCATGTGGTAGACTCGGTACAAATTCTTTATGCGAATCAATGGATCCAAAGCATCACATCCTTCCTATCATTGTACCATTTGTGAAAGAATGATGTACATTTCAAAGAAGTGACTTATTTTAAGACTTGTCAAAGATAGAAAGAAGCGGCCCATGAATAGAGACGGAAAACAGTTTTACAATTTGGATAGGAATCGAAAAGAAAGGCGACTTTTCGGCGAAGTGGTCTACGGAGAAAACAAGGCGCCGGAGCATTTAAAGGCTTGCATCGAAGGGCTTTTAGAAGCACAGAGCGAGGTGTTCGTCACCCGCCTTTCGCCGGCGGCCTACGAAAAATTAGGCGAATTAAAAGAGAAGCTGGATTACGATCCCCTCTCTGAAACCGCCGTGGCGGGCACAAAAAAAGAGCCCGTAGGCTCTGTAGCCGTGGTGACGGCGGGAACCGCCGACAGTAAAGTGGCGGAAGAATGCGTGCGTAGCCTCGCTTATTTCGGCGTAAAGGCGGAGCGTTATTACGACGTCGGCGTGGCGGGAATCCACCGCCTCTTCGAAAAGATCGACGCCATCGGCCGCAGCGACGCCATCGTCGTCTGCGCTGGCATGGACGGGGCCCTGCCCTCCGTGGTGGCGGGGTTGGTGACATCGCCTGTTATTGCCGTGCCGACCTCCGTGGGCTACGGTGCGTCCTTTAACGGCGTGGCGGCCCTATTGAGCATGCTCAATTCCTGCGCCGAGGGCGTGGCCGTGGTGAATATCGACAACGGTTACGGTGCTGCCTACATGGCGGCGGAAATCGTCTGTAAGATGAATCAAAAGACGAGGTAATCCTCCTCGGACAAAAAGGCGTGCACGGGCAGATCGTATTCGTCGCGGGGCACATTCTCGACCAGTTGTTCGTGAAAGCCTACGCCTAATCGAAAGCCCTCGTGGCTCGAGAAGAAGCGGTCGTAAAAGCCGCCGCCGTAGCCCATGCGGTAGCCGGAATGGTCGAAGGCGAGGCCGGGGGTGATGATTAAATCGCAGGTCGTTTCTTCCCGTTCCCGAGCCAATTCCTCCGGAAGTTCCAAAAGGCCCCAATAATTTTCGACGAGCTCGTCTTTCGATAAAAGGCGGGCCATTTTCATTTCCGGATCGCCTTTTTTCGTGGCGGGAATCAAGACCTCTTTTCCCTTCAGCAAATCGTCGAGCCAATGAATGGTCTCCACTTCGCTTCCCATGGAGACGAAAATGAAAATCCGACGCGCCTTTTTGTATTCATCCAGGGACTTAAGGCGAGAAAAAATCGCCCGGGACTTTTCTTTTCGCGTCGATTCGGGAATCTTATCTCGAATGGCGATGTAATTGTTACGTAAACATTTCTTTTTCATGGCAAATGGCCTCCCGCCTTTCATATTTTTGTAACTTATACTATAATAAATGAGATAAATTGTATGGAATGAGGTGTGTTGTTGATTACGTTTCAAAATGTCTATAAAGAGTACAAAAACGGCGTACAAGCTTTAATGGACATTAATCTGGAAATCCCATACGGTCAATTCGTTTTTATCGTCGGCGCATCGGGCGCAGGCAAAAGTTCCTTAATTAAATTGTTGATCTGCGAGGAAAAAGTGACTCGCGGCCACATTTATGTGAACAATAAAGACATTACCGAATTGTCTTCTTGGTATATACCCAAATTGCGGCGTCAAGTCGGCGTCGTGTTTCAAGACTTCCGCCTGCTTCAAAAAAAGACCGCCTACGAAAACGTGGCCTATGCCTTGGAAATCGTCGGCGAAAGCGGCCGTACCATTAAAAAGCGCGTGCCGGAAGTGTTGGAGCTCGTCGGATTAAGCGATAAATTAAACAGTTATCCGGGCGAATTGTCCGGTGGGGAAGGGCAGCGCCTCGCCATTGCCCGTGCCATCGTAAACAAACCGCCTGTTTTAGTGTGCGACGAGCCCACGGGAAATTTAGACTTCGAGACGGCCATGACCGTCATGCAAACCTTAAAGCGCATTAACGATGATGGTGCCACGGTGATTATGGCCACCCACGCCAGAAAAATTGTCAACCATATGCAACGCCGGGTCCTTACCCTCGACAACGGTCGAATCATCAGCGATGTGAACGTGGGAGGTTACGATGCGGTGGATTAGACAGTTCGGCAATAACATAAAAGAAGCCTTTCAAGGCATCGCGAGAAACAAGGGCATGAGCCTTTTGTCCGTCATTTCCATTATGGCCGTTTTGGTCCTCTTCGGCGTGGTGGTGCTGTTGGTCTTAAATATGACCGGCATCGTCAACGAAACGGAAAAGAAAGTGGACAAAGTGGTGGTTTACTTAAATGACGATGCCAACGAAGACAGCATACGGGCCATTATTAAAAAGGCCGAGGCTACGGGCTATGTGAAAGAGGTCAGCTACACGTCAAAAGAACAAGCTTGGCAGGATTTTTCCAAGAACATGGAGCTTACCAACGACGCCTATTTCTTGGAAGGCATGGAAAAAAATCCCCTGCCCGCCTCCCTTACTTTGCAGCTGTCCAACATAAAGCAGGCGAAAACCGTGGCCAATACCTTACAGGGCATGCCCGGGATCTATCAAGTGGATTACCTCAATGAATTAATCGGCAAAATCGTGCAAGTCAACGATTGGGTACGCATTTTAGGTGTGGTCATCGTGGCGATTCTTTTAATTATCGCCATCGTGCTGATTCACAACACCATTAAATCCACCATCGCCAATCGCAGTCAGGAAATTCAGATCATGAAATACATCGGCGCCAGCGACGGCTACATCCGTCGGCCGCTTTTGATCGAAGGCATGGTCTTCGGCATTGTGGCCGGTGCTTTGGCCTTGGTACTGGTGTACTTAGGCTACAAAGGCATGTTCGGCCTGTTCGATGAAAAACTCAATGTCCTTATGGGCCTGAAGCTGATCCGCCCCGCGGATATGCTGAAAGACATGGCCATTATGTTTCTATGTATCGGCGTCGGCGTCGGCTTAATCGGAAGCTCTCTGTCGCTGAAGCGGTTCTTAGATGTATAGACGGTAAACAGAAGGAGGTTCACTTTGCAAGGGAATCACAGGAAGAAACTTTCCGCGGCTCTCGCTATTTTAATGTTAAGTTCACAGCCGGTAGCGGCGTCGGGTTTAGAAGCCGCCCGTTCCAAAGCGGTTCAAAAGAAAAGCTCGATCCGATCCAATATGGCCGGCACCCAATCCAAGATCAGTCAAACGAAAGGCCAAGTGGCTGCGGTTCAGGCGGAAATGAGCGCCTTGGATGCACAAATCACTCGGGTCAATATAAAGATCGATCAATTAAACGGCGAAATGCAAAAGCTTCAAGCTGAGATTGCGAAAACGAAAGCGGAGCTGGAGGCAGCAAAGGCGGAACTTTTAGAGAAAAAAGAGCTTTACGCCAAGCGCCTTCGCGCCATGTACATCGCCAACGACCGCGGCTACTTAGATATACTTCTGGATTCCACGGACGCCACGTCCTTAATCGGAAATGCCCGCATGATTCGCTCCATCGCCACCAGTGACCGCGAGCTTATCGACGAAATTAACGCCAAGGTGAAGGAAATCGAAGAGAAGCAAGCCCTTCTCGCCGAGCAGGAAAAGCAGTTGGCTCAAAAGCAACAACAAGCTCGCATCGAACGGAGCAATCTTGAGGCGGCCAATGCGCAAAAGGCAGGCTACATGAACAGCCTGATGAACAATTTAAGTGCCTATGAAGCACAATACGACGCCATGCTTCGGGAATCCGATGCCATTGAATCGCAAATCGCGAATTTGGATCTGTCCATTCAAAAGGCGAAACAAGAAGAAGCGGCGCGCCTGGCCAAACAACGGGCGGCGCAACAAGTACGTCGCCAAAAAGCATCTGCGCCCCGTGCAAGGGCTGCCGAAAGCAGTGCCTCTGCCGACGTGGTTCAGTATGGCGCCAAGGCGACACCGGAAGAGCGAACCGGCGAATTGTATTGGCCTGTACCGGGTCATCACCGGATCACTTCGCCCTTCGGTTATCGGATTCACCCGATTTTGAAATACCGCAAACTCCACACCGGCGTGGACATCGGCGCACCAAACGGCACACCGGTGGTGAGCGCTGCATCGGGCACGGTCATTGCCTCTCGCTTTATGGGCGGCTACGGCAACTGCGTTATGATCGATCACGGCGGCAAGGTTACGGTCTACGGCCACTTATCGTCCAGAGCCGTAAGCCCGGGGCAGTCGGTATCCGCCGGCGAAACCATCGGTTACGTGGGCAGCACGGGCATGAGTACCGGCGCGCACTTGCACTTTGAAGTGCGGGTCAACGGCGCGGTGCAAAACCCCCTTAACTATTTATAATCGAAAGCAAAAGAACCTTTCTTCGGGAAGGTTCTTTCTTCCATTTACAAAGAGGAGTTCCTATGAAAAAGAAACACTTGGCGGGCATCCTTGCCCTTTTGCTCGTGACCAATATCATCACCGCCTTCGCTTCCGTGCAATTGGCCACGGGCAGTGTCAAGGAAGTGGCGCAGACGAAAGTTTTGGAGCACTTCTTAAAAAAATACTACCTTCGTAGCGACGAAATCACGGAGAAAGATTTTATTGAAGGCAGGAAAAAGGGTACGGTCGCCGCACTGAAAGACCCCTACAGCCAGTACTTCGACGAAAATGAGTACAAACAGTTTATGGAATCCACCACCGGCGAATTTTTCGGCATCGGCGTGCAAATCGGCGCCGTGGCAGACTCTAAACTGATTACCGTCATTGCGCCCATAAAAGGCTCCCCCGCGGAAGCGGCGGGATTGAAATCCGGCGATAAAATTGTCTCCGTCAATGGGGTGGAATACACCGTCGATGAAATGGAAGAGGCGGTGAAACACATTAAGGGCGACAAGGGCACCGTGGTGACTCTGGGCATCATGTCTGAAGGGGAAGGCCGAGTGCGGGATGTGAAGATCACCCGCGATGAGATCCACATGGAATCGGTAATCACAGGCTCCATCGGAGACATTGCCTACATCGGCCTCACCCAATTTGAAGAGGACACGGTAGAGGAATTTACCGAGGCCATGAAGGCCGCGGCGGGGAAAAAGGGATTGATACTCGACCTGCGAGGCAATCCCGGCGGCATTCTCGAAGCCGCCGTCGGCGTCAGCGATCAATTGCTTCCCAAGGCGGACATCGTCAGTGCCAAGGACAATCGAAACAAGGAAGTCTTCCACTACACCTCCGACGAAGCAAGCTGGAAGAAGCCCATCGTGGTTTTGGTCAACGGGGGCAGCGCCTCCGCGTCGGAAATCGTGGCCGGTGCCTTAAAGGACAACAAGGCGGCCACTTTGGTCGGCGAAAAGACCTACGGCAAAGGCGTGGTGCAAACCCTGGTGCCTCTGCCCGGAGGCGGCGGCATAAAGCTTACTACCAGTGAATATTTCACGCCCTCCGGGGTAAGTATTCAAGACAAGGGCATTGAGCCCGATGTGAAAGTCAGCCTGCCGGAGAATGTGAAGGCCATCGGACTGGAGCATCGAGATCAGGACACACAATTGCAAAAGGCAATTGCCATTATAGAGAAGAGCGGTCGTTAGATCGCTCTTTTTGCAGGAGGATGTATGGATTTTAAAATTCATTCCAAATATAAACCCACCGGCGATCAGCCACAGGCCATCGATAAATTGGCCGAGGGCATCGAAAAGGGCATGAAGCACCAAACCCTGTTGGGGGTGACGGGAAGCGGCAAGACATTTACCATGGCCAATCTCATCGAGCGGGTGCAAAAGCCCACCTTGGTCATCGCCCACAACAAGACCCTGGCCTACCAATTGGCATCGGAGTTTCGCGAATTTTTCCCGGACAACGCCGTGGAATATTTCGTCAGCTACTACGATTACTACCAGCCGGAAGCCTATGTGCCGGGGACGGACACCTTTATCGCAAAAGACGCCAGCATTAACGACGAAATCGACAAGCTGCGCCACTCCGCCACCATGGCCCTCTTCGAGCGCAGGGACGTCATCATTGTGGCATCGGTGAGCTGCATCTACGGCTTAGGCGACCCCATCGATTACAAGAATTTGGTGGTGAGTCTGCGCCCGGGCATGGAATGGGACAGAAACGCCCTTATGAGCAAGCTGGTGGACATTCAATACGTGAGAAACGACGTGGATTTTTCCCGGGGCACCTTCCGCGTTCGCGGCGATGTGCTGGAAATTTTCCCCGCCGGCAATTCGGATAAGACCATTCGCGTGGAATTTTTCGGCGACGAAATCGATCAAATCGCCGAAGTGGACGCCGTCACCGGCCACATCGAAAGCTATCGAAACCACGTGTCCATCTTTCCGGCGTCCCACTTTGCCACGCGGCCGGAAAAAATCGAACGGGGCGTGAAGACCATTCGCAAGGAATTGGAAGAGCGACTCTTCACCCTCAGGGATCAGGAAAAACTCCTGGAGGCCCAGCGATTGGAACAGCGCACCAATTACGATGTGGAAATGCTCGAGGAAATGGGCTTTTGCGCCGGCATCGAAAACTACACCCGTCACTTAAGCGGCAGGGAAGCGGGGAGCCGCCCCTACACCCTCATCGACTACTTCCCCGAGGTTTTTATGACCATTATCGACGAGTCCCATGCCACGGTGCCCCAAATTCGCGGCATGTTTAACGGCGACCGGGCGAGAAAAGAAACCTTGGTGGAATACGGCTTTCGCCTGCCTTCGGCTCTGGACAATCGCCCCTTGCGCTTCGAGGAATTTGAGGCTCTGCAGAATCAGGTGGTCTACGTTTCCGCCACACCGGGGCCTTACGAAACGGAACACGAGATGCAGCGGGTGGAACAGATCATTCGCCCCACAGGCCTCGTGGATCCGAAGATCGACGTGGTGCCCACGAAGAATCAAATCGACCATTTAACGGAACAGATCAACGACATGACCGCAAAGAATATGCGGACCTTGGTCACCACCTTGACGAAACGCATGGCGGAAGACTTGAGCAAGTATTTTAAGGACATGGGCATGAAAGTGGCCTACCTCCACTCCGACGTGAAGACCATTGAGCGCATGGAGATCATTCGGGATCTTCGCCTCGGCGTCTACGACGTGCTCGTAGGCATTAACCTTTTGCGGGAGGGCTTGGATATTCCCGAAGTGGGCCTTGTGGCCATACTGGATGCGGACAAGGAAGGCTTTTTGCGTTCGGAAACCTCCCTCATTCAAACGGCGGGCCGCGCCGCGAGAAATGTGGAAGGCCGCGTCATTATGTATGCCGACACCATAACCGGCTCCATGGCCCGCACCATCGAAGAAACCGAACGGCGCCGCGCCATTCAAATGGCCTATAATAAGAAACACGGCATCGTGCCCAAATCCATCGTCAAGGGCATTCGCGACACCATCGAAAACACCATTGCGGCGGAAGAAGTGGAAGCCTTCGACGAAGAATTTGCCAAGGAAGATATTCTGGCCATGCTGAAAAACCTCGAAACGGAAATGTTTAAAGCCGCCGAGCAATTGGATTTCGAGCGGGCGGCGAGCATTCGGGATCAAATAAAAGAGATAAAAGAACGCTACGGATTAAATGAATAGAGAGAAAGGAAATAGATGAACCCATCCATTGAACAGGCGATCCACATTCACGGGGCGCGCCAACACAATTTAAAAAACCTCGACGTCTATATTCCGAGAAATAAAATGACCGTCATTACGGGCCTGTCCGGCTCCGGAAAAAGCTCCTTGGCCTTCGACACCATTTACGCCGAAGGGCAGCGGCGCTACGTGGAAAGCTTGTCTTCCTATGCGCGGCAATTTTTGGGCCAAATGGATAAGCCCGAGGTGGATTACATCGAGGGCATGAGCCCGGCCATCGCCATCGATCAAAAGACCACGTCGAAAAATCCCCGCTCCACCGTGGGCACGGTGACGGAAATTTACGACTACATCCGCCTGCTCTACGCACGGGTGGCGAAGCCCTATTGCCCGGTGTGCAACAAGCCCATCGAGGCTTTTGCGGAAGATCAGATCGTGGACAAGATCATGGAAATGGAAGAGGGCACCCGCTTTCAGCTCTTGGCACCGGTGGTGCGTCAGAAAAAAGGACAGCACAAAAAGGTCTTAAACCGCATTCGTAAAGACGGCTTTCTGCGCATGATTATCGACGGGGAAATGCACCGAACGGAAGAAGAGATCGAGCTGGATAAAAACAAGGTGCACGACATTTTTGTCGTCGTGGACCGAATCATTATTCGGGAGGGCATCGA
Organism: Peptoniphilus sp. HCN-40583; assembly: GCF_037892835.1. Taxonomy (NCBI): domain Bacteria; kingdom Bacillati; phylum Bacillota; class Tissierellia; order Tissierellales; family Peptoniphilaceae; genus Peptoniphilus; species Peptoniphilus sp. HCN-40583. Next base: position 34,276 of record NZ_JBBKBU010000013.1, on the reverse strand, counting down.
GAGCCGCCTTACCGACAGCATCGAGACGGCTCTTGAGATCTCCGGCTCCACGGTCATCGTCGACACCATGGACGGCAACGAAAAGCTTTACTCCACGAGTTATTCCTGCCCGGAACACGACATTGCCATCGAGCCGGCCACGCCCCGGTCTTTTTCCTTTAACACGCCCATGGGAGCCTGCCCTACCTGCAAGGGCTTGGGAAGCAGCCGTCGGGCGGATCCGGAGCTCATCATTCCCAACAAGGACCTTTCCATCGACGAAGGCGCCATCGCCTGCTACGGCACCACGGAAGGCACCTACTACAAAGAAATCATCGACCAAATCGCGGCAAGATACGATTTTTCCACCAAGGCGCCGATTAAAGAGGCACCGAAAGCCATGATCGACGAATTAATGTACGGCACGAAAAAGCCGCTGCACTTCGTCTTTAATTCCTACTTCAGCGGAGACAAAGAATACAGCGGCCCCTTTGAGGGCATTCTGAAGAATTTAAATCGACGCTACTCGGAAAATGCCAGCGATCGCACCTTAGAAAAAATCGAGCCTTTCCTCTCCGATATTCCCTGTCCCGATTGCCACGGGGCTCGGCTCAAGGTGGAATCTTTGGTCTTTAAGCTGGGCGGAAAAAACATTTACGAATCCACCCTCCTTTCCGTCATCGACGCCATGGAATTTTTCGATTCACTGGAACTTAGCGACATGGATCGAAGCATTGCCGATCAGATTTTAAAGGAAATCCACGAGCGCCTCTCCTTTTTAAAAGAAGTGGGCTTGGGCTACCTCACCCTGGCGCGCATGGCGGGCACCTTATCCGGCGGCGAAGCCCAGCGCATTCGCCTCGCCACCCAAATCGGCTCCGCCCTCGTCGGCGTCACCTACGTACTTGACGAGCCCTCCATCGGCCTCCACCAAAAAGACAATGCCATGCTCCTGAAATCCCTCCGGAACCTTACGGACATCGGCAACACCCTGATTGTGGTTGAACACGATGAGGACACCATGCGGGAAGCCGACGAAATCTTGGACATCGGCCCCGGTGCCGGTGTCCACGGCGGCCACATTGTAGCACAGGGCAGCTACGACGAGATCATTCAAGTGGAAGAATCCCTCACAGGGCAATACCTTTCCGGAAAGAAAAAAATCGCCGTGCCCGAGGAGCGGCGTCCCTACACGGGGGATGAAATCGTCGTCTACGGCGCAGCGCAAAACAATTTAAAAAACATCGACGTGCACTTCCCTCTGAGTCAGTTTATCTGTGTCACCGGCGTCTCCGGTTCGGGGAAAAGCTCCCTTATTAACGAAATCCTGAAAAAGGCCGTGGCGCAAAAGGTCAACAAAAACAAAGTGCGTCCCGGAAAATACGGAAAGATCGAGGGCTTGGAGCACGTGGACAAAATCGTCTCCATCGATCAAAGCCCCATCGGCCGCACGCCTCGATCCAATCCCGCCACCTACACCGGCGTCTTCGATTCCATTCGTGACGTCTTCGCCCAAACAAACGAGGCGAAAATCCGCGGTTACGCCAAGGGCCGCTTCTCCTTTAATGTGAAGGGCGGCCGTTGCGAAGCCTGTAAGGGCGACGGGATTTTAAAAGTGGAAATGCATTTTCTCCCCGACGTCTACGTGCCCTGCGAAGTCTGCGGCGGCAAGCGCTACAATCGGGAGACCCTTCAGGTCAAATTCAAGGGAAAAAACATCGCCGACGTCTTGGACATGACCGTGGATCAGGCGGCGGAATTTTTCGAAAATCACCCGCGGATCTTGCGAAAAATCACCACCTTGCAGGAAGTGGGCCTTGGCTACATTAAGCTCGGTCAGCCCTCCACCCAACTTTCCGGCGGCGAGGCTCAGAGAATCAAGTTGGCCACGGAGCTATCCAAGCGGGGAACGGGCAACACCCTCTATATCCTCGACGAGCCCACCACCGGCCTCCACGCCGAAGACATTCGAAAGCTCTTAGGTGTCCTCTCGAAGCTCGTGGACATGGGCAACACCGTGGTGGTCATCGAACACAATCTGGACGTCATTAAAGTGGCGGATCACATTATCGACCTTGGCCCCGACGGCGGCGACGGTGGCGGCGAAGTGGTAGCCACGGGCAGGCCCGAGGATGTGGCGAAAAACGAAACCTCCTACACGGGCATCTATTTGAAACCGCTGCTGGAGAAATAAAGGGATGCGATGCAAGGCATTTAATGAGGGGCACCGTTTATAGAAGATTTTTCGCAAAAGGGAATGGGTTTCGAGAAAGGCCTCGGCGAGAAACACCGTTTCTCGTTTTCTTTCGGATTTTCTTGTAGATTTTAACGTACTATAGTATAATCTCACAAAAGAAAAAACAAAGAAGGAGGCCTTAATCTTGAATACAGAAAAATTTTTCGAGAGCGATCGGAATTGTCGCAAGGGAAGAATCCATTCGACTTGCGCGTCCGGCCCTAAAAGACAATGCCGACAGGAATGACAGCCGATGTATTTGAGATTGAAGGGAGAATAAAATGAAAAAGACAGCACTACTTACAATTTTAGCCATGGTACTGGCATTTGCATTGGTCGGTTGCGGATCCGGTGCGAAAAACGGTGAAAACGCAGCGAACAACGCAGGCAAAAAAGAGGCCGCTCAAGTGAGCCAAGAAGACATGGACGCCGCCGTGAAGAAAATTAAGGACAACGGCAAATTGGTCTTGGCTACCAGCGCCGACTACCCCCCTTACGAATGGCACCTTTTAAAAGACGGTAAAGACGAAATCGTCGGTTTCGATATTGAAATCGCCAAAGCCATTGCCGAGGAAATGGGCGTCGAACTCGAGATCAAGGACTTGGACTTCGACGGCATTATTCCGAGTATCACCTCCGGCCAAGCAGACATCGGTATCGCCGGTCTTTCCGCCACGCCGGAACGTGAAGAAGCGGTGAATTTCTCCGTACCGTACTTCACCAACGAACAAGTGGTTCTCGTTCGCAAAGAAGATGCAGACAAATACAAGAAGATGGAAGACTTTGCCAGCAAGGTCGTCGGCGCACAAACCGGCTCCATTCAAGAAGAAACCGTTCGAGAAAACTTCCCGAAAGATGTCGAATTAAAGAGCCTCTCCAAGTTAAACAACCTTGCCATGGAAGTGAAGAACAAAACCGCCGATGCACTGGTTATCTCCAAAAGCTCCGGTGAACAATACGCCAAGCAATTCCCCGAACTCGTCGTCATCGACGCAGGTGTTCCTGAAGAACCGGGCGTATGTGTAGCCAATAAAAAAGGCGACGACGCCTTGACCGCTTACATTAACCAAGTGGTACAAAAACTAATCGATGAAGGCAAGATCAAAAACTTGATCGCAGAATACGAAAAACTGGCCGACGAATCCACTGGTAATGAAGGTGCTGAGGAAGCCACAGCAGAAAACAACGGCAAATAAATTGCCCGAACCATAGAGTTAAAACTGTTTCCTGGTGAAACAGTTTTTTCTATCGAGGAGGAAAAATGAACTTAATGAATTCATGGATGGCCTTTATGGGTAAGTACGGTTCATCCTATTTAGAGGGCACCTTAATGACCCTAAAGCTCTCCTTTTTAGGGGTGTTCTTCGGTTTTTTCTTGGGTATTTTGATCGTGCTGCTTCGTCGGTCGAAGTTAAAGCCCCTGCAAGCCATCGCCAAAATTTACGTGCAGATTTTTCGGGGCACGCCATTATTGGTTCAAGTAACGATATTCTACTACGGTTTTTCCAGCGTTCTGCCGGATCAATACGCGGCCTTAAAAAATCCCTTTGCTTTAAGCTTGATCGCTGTGTGCATGAACTCCTCGGCCTATGTGTCGGAGATCATTCGCGGCGGGATCAACGCCGTGGATCGCGGCCAAGGGGAAGCGGCAGCGTCCTTGGGGATGAAGAAAAGCCAAATTATGCGCTACATTATCTTGCCCCAAGCCATTAAGACCGTGCTTCCCGCTCTGGCCAACGAGTTTGTTACCTTAATTAAAGAAACGGCCATCGTTGCCCTCGTCGGCGTAAGCGACCTAATGTATCAGGCAAAAGTCGCCCAAGGGGCCACCTACAAGCCCTTTATGCCTTATGTAACGGCGGCGCTTATCTACTTGATTCTCGTAACCGGCCTTTCCAAGGTCATCAGTGTGTTTGAAAAGAGGTTGGCTAACAGTGATTCGCATTCATAATCTGACAAAAAGTTTTGGCGACAACCAAGTCTTAAAAGGCATTTCCACGGAAATCGCAGACGGGGAAGTGGTCGTCGTTATCGGGCCTTCGGGCTCCGGGAAGTCTACCTTCCTGCGCTGCTTGAATCGCCTGGAAGAAGCCGACGGCGGCGAAATCATCTTCGAAGGCGTGGACATTAACGACAAGAACACGGAAATCGAAAAAATTCGCGAAGACATGGGCATGGTCTTTCAATCCTTTAATCTCTTTCCCCACAAAACCGTCATGGAAAATATTACCATGGCGCCTATGTTGGTAAAGGGCGTGGATCAAAAGGCGGCTGAAGCCAAGGCGGAAAAGCTCTTGGACCGCGTCGGCCTTTTGGACAAAAAAGACAGCTACCCCAATCAACTCTCCGGCGGGCAAAAGCAACGGATTGCCATTGTGCGTGCCTTAGCCATGGAGCCTAAGGTCATGCTTTTTGACGAACCCACGTCGGCACTGGACCCGGAAATGGTCGGCGAAGTGTTGGACGTTATGCAACAGCTTGCCAAAGAGGGCATGACCATGGTGGTGGTTACCCACGAAATGGGCTTCGCCAGAGAAGTGGGGGATCGGATCCTTTTCTTAGACGAAGGCTACTTGCTTGAAGAAGGCACGCCGGAAGAAGTATTCGGCCACCCGAAAGAAGCTCGGACGCAAGAATTCTTAAACAAAGTGCTGTAAAATCATTGCAGACACATTCCTATTTATCATTCCGAAGAATCGAGGGGCATAAGGCCGCTCGATTTTTTTTGGGAATGTGTTTTCGAAACGGGTATGAATCTGGGGAAAGGAGCGCTATGAATAAAAATGTATTAAACGGCTTGCGGCTCGTTTTAATCCTCGTACTGGTGTTTTCTCTGGGAAAGATCGGCCTCTATTACAAAGATCAATACATCTACGATCGAAACGAAGCCCGCATCGAGGAAAAGTACAGAGCGGGAGAAAAGGCAGGCGCGGAAGATGATGATCAAGCGGCGGCAGAGAAAATCGCGACCCTGAAAAAAGACTACCCCGATTTGGTGGCGTGGATCGAAATTCCCGGAACGCCCCTCTCCCTGCCCGTGGTGCAGGGGAAGGACAACGACTATTACCTAAATCACGACATCGAGAAAAGCCGAAACGCCCTCGGCGTGCCCTTTATGGATTACCGAAACAAGGTGGATTTTTCAGACGGGAACACGATTATCTACGGCCACCGCGTGAAAAGCGGCAAAGTCTTTCATCCCCTTTTGTCCTATGAAGATCCGGCCTTTGTGAAGACGGCGCCGAAAATCATCGTGGACACGGAACAAGGGCGAAAAGTCTATGAAATTTTTGCTGCATACAAGGCGGGTCCCTACGAAGATTTCCGCTCCGTTCACTACGAAGGCAAGCGCCTCGCCGCCTTCCGCACGCGACTGGAAACAAAAAATATTCTGAAAGGCCCCTTGAACTGGCAGGGAGAAAAGATCATTACCCTGCAAACCTGCTCGGGAAAAGAAGAGCGCATGGTCCTTCACGGCCGCCTCGTGGAGGAAAACTAAGCGCAAACAAGCGTCTCTTTGTCGATGAGACGCTTTTTATTTTTGCGACTTTTTTTGCTTCGATCGTCAGCAGGACCATGGTATAATGAGAAAAATTCTAAAAAGGAGACGACGATGAAACATAGCCTGAAAGTGATTCTCTCCGGCGTGGTCTTGGGAATCGTCCTTTTGGTTTTAACGAACGTCCTTCACATCGACGAGAGGGCTTTTCTTTCCGTCTATTGGAAATTAGGCTTGGCCTTAATCCTTCTTGTGGCCATCGTGAACACCGGCTATTATTTTTACAAGTTACGACAGTTGAAGCCCGTCATGGCCCTTTACGAAGGGGGAGACTACAAAAAATTCGTCGATGAATTGGAGAACTTGATTTCGGGAACGCGGAATAAATACCTTCAAAACATCATGAAGCTTAATTTAGGGGCAGGCTATCTGGATTTAAATCAGCCCGCCAAGTTGGTGGATCTCTATGAATCCATGGACGTGAACTATTTAAAAAACAAGAACCTCAAGTTGGTCTACCGCCTCAATCTGGCCATAGCTTATTTTAAACTGGAGGATCTGCCGTCCTTCGACCGTATTTTCAAAGCGAACGAGGTTTTTTTCGCAAGCTTTGAAGAGCACGCCACCTATGGAGAAAGCGTGGGTCAACTTTATCTCATGGAAGAGATTTCAGAAGGCCATTTTGACCGGGCGCGGGAAAGATTAACTACCCTTCGAGGGAATTCAAAGAAGCCGAAGATGATGAACACCTACAATCAATTGGAAGGCATCCTCAATGAAAAAGCGGCCCGCTTTCGGAAGGACGCCAATTAGGCGCCGTTAATTCATTTTTCAAAAACAAGACAGATCCCCCGGAAGAATCGGGGGATTTTTCATGGGAAAAACAGGCAAGAAAAGGAAGAAAGCATTTAATAGGAAGAAAGAAGTAAATAGGATTTTTTATCAGTGAAATTTTCGTGAGAGCCGTTTGTGTAAAAATAAAAAAAAGAAATTGAAGATTTGAAAAATAATGCATTTTGAGCATCGTATGAACGAGTTGTATGTTCTATGCCTATTTTAAAAAATAAAAATATTGAAATAGAATGAATATTTAAACGGGGTTTACAAGGGCAGGGATGAAAGAATGGTTAAAATCGTAAATTACAAACGAGGGCTTGGTGAAAAAACTGTGAAATGGCGAAGAGGTGACAGGGCAAGTGATTCTCCTATAAAATAAAAATACAGAAGGAGGATTTATGGGAAAATATAATAAAGTAAATCAAACACTTGCGTTGGCATTAAGCCTTGCGACGTTATCTACGTCATTTTCCGGCGGTGTTGTCTATGCCGAAACGGGAACAATGGGCAATGAAATTGTACAAAGCCAAGGGCAAGAGATGGAAATGTATTTCCACAAACGACCTGAAATCGGCGACACAAAACTGCACATCAATACGAAAAAATTGAAAGATGACAACAAACTCGAACTTGGCGATACGCTGCGAATGAAGCTCATCGTCGGCGGTGAAACCTATAAAAAGAACTTACTGGATCCGGTAAAACAAGAGCACATCAAAGAGGACTACACCTCTGATCAAATCATGGGTGCCGGCGGAGTACCGCTTATCCCCTTCAGAGAATTTAGCGGCGGCGATGTCGTCGAGCTTTACGTCGTAAAGGGCAACCAAGAAACGAAAGTTGGCCGTGTCTCTATTAAAGGCGAAAAAAGCTTAGAGCCTGTTGTGGAACAGACCAAAGATAAGATCATGATCTCTTCGCAAATGACGGGGTCTTTGAACATGTACATTTACACCAAGAAAGATGGTAAATGGAAAAATTTCTTGTTCGACAAAAAGAATGTTCCGAACGCGATTTCCTACGACTTTCCCATGGAAAAGTTGAAGAGCACCTATGGAGCGAATGCAGGCGACGAGTACGTCGTCGTCCACCAAGAAAAGGGCAAGGGAAAAACCATTAGCAAAAAAATGGTTCTTAAAGATACCTACGATGCGCCTAGTGTAGAATTTAAAGAGAGAGAAAGCAAAGAGAGAGAAAGCAAAGATAAAATGGCGGGCTTCACCATTTCTCTGCCCGATAATCCGAACCTGGATCCGACGCCCATTCAAAAGAAATTGCCGAAGTTGAAGGTTGTAAAGGGAAGTGAAGAAAAGACCTTTACCCTTGAAAAGACAAATAAGCCTCAAGAACTTCAATTGGTAAATGGCGGGGTGTTTTATGCCGTCCCAAAGGATACGCCGAACAACACGGAAATTAAATTTTCTCAAGAGGGAGAAAACTTTAAGCCCTCTACGGTCGTAACAAAGACCTATAAGGTGGATATGAGGAAGGCGAACCAACTTCTCGGAAAACTCAATCAATACTCCGACGAGGAAAAAGGTAAGTTTAAAGAAGCCATTACCAACATTCAGAGTACATTTCAGAAGGAAGGAAGAACCCAACAAGAGGTGGATAAGGCTACCAATGCTTTAGAAACCATCATTCTACCAAATCTCGGCGATAAGCATGGAGCCAAGCGACAAGAAGCGATCAAAACCATCGAGAACTTAAAAAACCTAAATGAAAGTAGGAGAGCATATTATACAGGGCAAATAATTCACGCTTCATCCAAAGAAGAAATTGAAAGGCTCGTAAAGGATGCGCAAGCCGAAGATAAGAAGATAGAAGACGAAAAGAATCGCCCTCTGAATGAGAAAAAAGTAGCTGCCATTAAAACGATTAATGAGAAATACACCTTCCTTACAGGGGAACACGAGGCGTATAAGACGGAGATCATCAAAAAGATTCAAGCTGCCACGACGATACCCGATGTAGAAACCCTCTTAAAGGAAGCAGAGGCAAAGAATCAGGAAGCGGAAAATGCGGCGAAGATCCTCGAAGCGAAAAAAGACGCTCTCGCGAAGATTCAAGGTCTCCCGGGCTTAACGGCCGATCAGCTGAGTCAAGCGGATAATGACTTAAAAGCTGCGGCAGATAAGGAACAAATTGATGAGGTCGTTAAAAAGTATGAATCGTTAAGTGAAGCTGCTATGAAGAAGAAAGATCTCGACGATGCCAAGAAAGAGTATATTGGCAAGTTGGAGGCTCTCGCTTTATTAAGCGCCGATGACAAAGAGCGGTTTACGAAGGAAATTCAAGAAGCCGATACTCTCGATCTCGTAAAAGAAGCATATGACGGTGCGGTTCAGTTTAACTTAAACAAAGCTAAGTCCGCTGCACTGGATAAAATTGCAGAATTCAAAAATTTAAGCGAGAGTGAAGTCAACTCGGCGAGACAAGAAATTATGGCGACAAAAGCGCTCGTCCAGATCGAACCTATTGTAGAAAGATACAAAAAACGCGATCAAGAAAAAGCCGCGGCAAAGACGGAACTTGAAAATGCGCGCAAGATGGCGATTGAAGAAGTGAAAAAGCTCTCTGATTTAGAGCCGGATGAGGTATCGAAGTATGTGGAGCAAATCAATGGCGCTGGCAGTGTCGCTGAAATTCAATCCATTCAAGAAGACGCTGCTCGTAAGAATGCGGAAAATTTAGCCGAAAAGAACAAGGCAAAAACTTTGGAAGCGGCTAAAATTGAGCTGGAAAAACTCGTTCAAGAAGCAAAGGCGATCAATCTTTCCCCAACATCGAATCTGAAGGAAAAACTCAAAAATACCTTAAAGGATGCTGAAACGGCACTTCAAGGGCAATCGCTTGACGGTATGAATGCGGCAATCAAGGGTCTGAAGCAGGTCTTAGAGGAAGTAAAACAAGATCAATCAACGCCGCCTGCGCCGACACCGCAGGATCCGAAGAAGCCGACGCCTGATCCGGGCAATCCGTCGAAACCGAATCCGTCACAGCCGACGCCTCCGGGTCCTTCGAAACCGACGCCTGATCCGGGCAATCCGTCGAAACCGAATCCGTCGAAGCCGACGCCTGATCCGAACAATCCGCAGAAACCGAATCCGTCGAAGCCGACGCCTGATCCGAACAATCCGCAGAAACCGAATCCGTCACAGCCGACGCCTCCGGGTCCTTCGAAACCGACGCCTCCAAGTCCTTTGAAACCGAAGAGAAAGGAAGAAGCCGCTCCGAGAAGAGGATGGTACAACTTTAATTTTTTCAAGTCTGCTCCGCCGAAGGAACAGGAGAAACACAAGGAAAAGGCCAAGGAGCAATCGCCGACTTACGTGGATGTTGAAAACCACTGGGCAAAAGAAGCCATCAATTTTAGCTTGAAGGAAAAACTCTTTGAAGATATTGTAAAAGGCGATCGCTTTGAACCGAATAAAGCCATGACACGGGCAGAATTCATTGCCATCTTAGGTAGATTCGAAAAAGTAAACGTGTTCACCGCGAATATCAGTTTCCAAGATATTGATATGGGTGCCTATTACGGCAAGTATGTAAACTGGGCCAAGGGAATGGGCCTTGTAAACGGAATGGACGCGACCCATTTCGCGCCGAATAAGACCATTTCAAGAGAAGAAATGGCAACCATTCTTTACCGCTACAAGCAAATGAAGAAAATCAACTTCGACGGTCAGGCAAAACAATTTAAAGACCAAAATAAGATCCCTAAATGGGCGAGAGAAGCCGTAAAAGAACTTTCTAAATCGAAAATTCTTAACGGAATGGAAGACGGCACATTCCAAGGCAAGAAACAACTTTCGAGAGCGGAAATCGCTCAAATTGTGTTTAACATGAATAAGTTAAGATAAAAATAACTCCCGGTTCTGCCGGGAGTTTTCCATTGGGCGAAAAAACCCCCGACACCGCATGAGTGTCGGGGGTTGTGCTCAGTCCTGTTTTTTATGCTTGCCCTTTAAGGTCTTCCAAGAAGCGTTCGCCGACGCGATAGATATCGCCGGCGCCCATGGTGAGGATCACATCGCCGGGGCGGCTTTTGTCTTTGATATAGTCCAAAATATCGTCCTGTTCGCCGATGTAAATGGCTGAATCGTGATTGGCCTTTACCGCTTCCACTAAAGTCTTGGAGTGGATGTCGCCGTAGTCTTTTTCCCGCGCCGCATAAATATCGGCGATAATGGTCATGTCCGATTCCTTAAAACTGTGGCTGAAGCTGTCCAACAAAAGCTTCGTGCGGGTGTAGGTGTGCGGCTGGAAGATACAGATCAGCCGATTTTTCACCGTGGGCTTTAAGGCGTGGAGGGTAGATGCGATCTCCGTCGGGTGGTGGGCGTAATCGTCGATGACGCGAATGCCGTTCACCTCGCCTTTAAATTCCAAGCGGCGGCCCACGCCGTGGTAGCCGAGGACGCCTTTGATGGCATCTTCCACGGGAATGTTGTTTTCCACACAGGCGCTAATGGCGGCCAGTGAATTGGACACATTGTGCAGCCCCATCACTTGCAGCTGAATGGGCGCAATCTTTTCGCCGCGAATGTATAAATCGTAGGCGGGGCGACCGGTGTGGGGATCGATGACGATATTACGGGCTTCGTAATCGGCATCGCCCTTGTAGCTGAACGTCACGACCCGGCCCTTGGTGGAGTCTTTCATGCTGTAGGCGTAGTCGTCGTCTTTATTTAAAATCAACACATCCCCTTCGCCGAGGTTGCCGGCGTAGGCACGGAAGGTTTCCAGAATGTGGTCGATGTTGTCGAAGAAGTCCAGGTGGTCTTCGTCGATGTTTAAAATAATCGCCGTGGAAGGGAAGTATTTCAATACATTGGCCCGATACTCGCAGGCTTCGGTGAGGAAGAAGTCCCCTTCGCCGATGCGTACATTGCCGCTGATTTCGCCGAGGTTGCCGCCGACCATAATGGTCGGGGAGAAGGGCTCGTCTTTAATGGCCGTGGCGATCATGGACGTGGTGGTGGTCTTGCCGTGGGTGCCGGAAACGGCGATGGACACGTGGAAATTCTTCATGACGGCGCCTAAGAAGGTGGCGCGATCTACGACGTCGATTTTTTTGGCAATGGCCGCCCGATATTCGGGATTGTCCATCTGAATGGCGTCGGTGTAAACGACGAGATCCGCATCTTCGATTTGGGCGGGATCGTGGTCTTCGTAAACCGTAATGCCCAATTCTTGTAAGTGCTCCGTAATGGGCGAAGCCTTTCGGTCGCTGCCGGAGATGGTGTAACCTTTTGAAAGCATCAGAGCCGCGAGGCCGGACATGCTGATGCCGCCGATGCCGATAAAGTGGATATGGTGATAATCCGTCGTTCCAAATCGGAATTGAAACATACTTACCTCACTTCCTGGTAGTTATTTATAAGACGACAAATAAAAAAATTGCGGAAAATCCGCAATTTCTTATTTTCCGGAGTAGAATTCGACGATCAGTTGATCTTCGATTTCAACAGGGATATCTTCACGAGCGGGTTCGGAGCTTAAGGTAGCTCGATTGTTCTTTTCCTTCGTGATGTAGGGATAGGCGTTGACGAAGTTCGTTTCGTAGTTTTCTTTGAACATGTCAACTTTGCGGCCGCGGTCGCTTAAGGAAATCACGTCGCCGACTTGGACTTGGTAAGAGGGAATGTTGATCTTCTTACCGTTTACGTGAATGTGACCGTGGGTAACCATTTGTCTTGCTTGACGAATGGAAGAAGCAAAACCCATACGATACGTTAAATTATCTAAGCGGACTTCTAAGCGCTTAACAAGTGCAGGGCCGGTTTCTTCTTCAGCTTTTTGTGCATCGAGGACGTAGCGGTAAAATTGCTTTTCCATTACGCCATAGTAAGCTCTGAGTCTTTGTTTTTCCAACAATTGCTTGCCGTATTCGGTTAACTTCTTGTCGGAACGAGCCGTGCCTCTGCCGGCGCGGTTCATCGCCTTCGGATGTCCACATACATTCAGACCTAATCTTCTGGATTGTTTGAATCTAGGTCCCATCATTTTTGCCATTGTCTTCACTCCTAAATTATAATTTGCCGCGATAATTTAGAACCTCTGGTATTATACAAGAAAATTGATGATATGTAAAGAGAAAAAAGGCTATATTCCGCTTTTTTATCCCTTGTGCTATACTAAAGAAAGACTTGCGAGGAGGACTTATGCATACCATTTTTCAAGACACGCAATACGTCGATGTGTTGGCCGGAAAGGTTTTTGACCACAAAGACATCGAGATAAAAGACGGCAAGATTGCGGCCATTGCAGATGCCTGCACACTGGACGGAGCAGAGATCATCGACGGTCGGGATCTTTTGCTCGTGCCGGGCTTTATCAATGCCCACACCCATTTGGGGATGAGTTATTTCAGAAATTACGCCGACGACATGGATCTGAACACGTGGCTTACCACGGCCATATGGCCCATGGAAGCCCATTTGACCCGCGAAGACATTTATTGGGCCAGTTTGCTTTCCATGGCGGAGGGGATTTTATCGGGAACGACGACGTTCTGCGATATGTACTACCACTTGGACATGGTGGCTCAGGCGGCCATCGCCATCGGTATGCGGGGGCTCTTGACCCGCGGACTCACAGACATCGACGGCGGCGGAGATGAAAAATTAGAAGAAACACGCATGCTCTACATTAACAGCCACGGCCTGGGCGACGATTTGGTGGAAGTGGCACCGGCGCCCCACGCCATTTACACCTGCAGCGGCGATTACATTAAAGACATCATCCGACTTACCGGAGAATTGGACGGCATACTCCACACTCATTTGTCCGAATCCATGAAGGAAATGGACGACGCCGCGGACCTGTACGGCACGACGCCCATTCGCTACATGTGGGACTTGGGGCTGGATCAGGTACACACCATTGCCGCTCACTGCGTGCATATGACGGAAGAGGACATGGATTTGGTGGATCCCGAGAAATTTTTCCCGGTACACAACCCCTCCAGCAATTTAAAACTGGCAAGCGGCATCGCCCCCATTCAAAAAATGATGGACAAAGGCCTTACCGTGGCATTGGGTACCGACGGCGACAGCTCCAACAACAATCAAAATATGTTGGAGGAAATGCACATAGCCAGTCTTATCGCCAAGGGCACAAGCTACGATCCCGAGGTACTGAAGGCGGAAGATGTGCTGCGCATGGCCACCATTAACGGGGCAAAGGCGTTGGGACGCGAAGATGAAATCGGCTCCATCGAAGTCGAAAAGCTGGCGGACATTTCCTGCTTTAATTTAAATTCACCGAGCTTTACGCCGAGAAATAATTTAATCAGCGCCCTGTGCTACTCGGCGCAGGCGGAAGATGTGAAACACGTTTTAATCGGCGGCGAATTTGTCTTGAAGGACCGGAAACTGACCCGGGTTAACCTCGACGACATTCGGGCAGAGGTGGAGAGAAAATTCCAACAACTTTTAGAACGTAAAGAATTAAGCGATGCAATAAAAGGCGACCTTTAGGCCGCGGAAAGAGAGGACATTATGGATAAGAAAGTGGTATATTCGGCCATTCAACCCTCCGGTAGTTTGACCATCGGCAATTACTTAGGCGCACTCAGCAATTTTTCCAATTTGCAGAAAGAGTACCAATGCATTTACTGCGTCGCCAATATGCACGCCATTACCGTGCCCCAAAATCCCGCCGATTTAAGAAAGCGGACCCTGGATTTAATCGCACTCTATGTGGCCTGCGGCATCGATCCGAAGGAATCGATTCTCTACATCCAATCCCAAGTGCCTGAGCACACGGAATTGGCATGGGTTTTAAACACCATTACCTCCGTCGGCCAATTAAATCGCATGACCCAATTTAAGGATAAATCCAAAAAACAAAAAGAAGTGTACGCCGGGCTTTTAAACTACCCCGTACTTATGGTGGCGGACATTCTCCTCTATCAATCCTCCTTCGTGCCCGTCGGGGAAGATCAACGGCAACACATCGAGCTCACCCGCGACATTGCCGAACGCTTTAACACCCGTTATTCGCCTACATTTACCATTCCGGACATTATGGCGCCGAAGGTGGGAGCGAAGATCATGAGCTTGCAAGATCCCACATCGAAAATGAGCAAATCCGATCCCGACGAAAATGCCTTTATTTTAATCTTAGACGAACCCGATGTCATCCGCCGAAAAATCAAACGGGCGGTTACCGACTCCAAGGGAACCATCGCCTATACCGACGAGCAACCGGGGGTTAAAAACCTTCTGGACATCTATTCGTCCTTTAAACACATTAGCCCGGAAGAAGCGGAACGTGAATTTAAATCCGCAGGCTACGGCGAATTAAAAGAAGCCGTAGGCGAAGCGGTGGTCGAAGGCCTTGCTCCGGTGCAAGAGCGCTTCCACGCCATTCGCGGCGACAAAGAGCAATTGGAAGCCATTTGCAGAGAAGGCGCGGAAAAAGCGTCTTACCTGGCACAAAAGACGTTAAGAAAAGTCTATAGAAAAGTCGGATTAGTACAATTTTAAACAAGTCTTGATTTTTCACAGAAGATTTTCTATAATGAACCTATCTTTACACAAGTGAAGGAGGAGTAGATTGTTCCTCGTCTAAAGAGAGATCGCGGGTGGTGGAAGCGGTCGGCGAAGCAATTGAAGGTCGCCTTCATCATTTTTCGCGAGAGCGAAACGGCGTCCCGTCGTTATGGGGAAGAAGTGCCGTAGCAATACGGAATAAAGGTGGTACCGCGGAATCTCGTCCTTTTCAGGGCGAGATTTTTTTTGTAGGAGGAATTATGAACAGTATGCAGAAAACCTATAATCCCAAGGATTTCGAAGCACGCATCTATGCCCATTGGATGGAAAAAGGCGAGTTTACGCCGGATCGCGAAAAGGATAAGCAAGCGGGCAAAAAGCCCTTTACCATCGTCATGCCGCCGCCGAATGTGACGGGGAACTTGCACATGGGACACGCCATGAACAACACCCTGCAAGACATTTTGATCCGCTTCAAGCGTATGCGAGGCTACAGCGCCCTGTGGATTCCGGGGACAGACCATGCGTCCATTTCCACGGAAGTAAAAGTCGTGGAAAAACTTCGCAACGAAGGCAAATCCAAAGACAGTTTGGGCCGGGAAAAATTCTTGGAAGCCGCTTGGGCCTGGACGGAAGAATACGGCGGCAACATTAAAAACCAATTAAAGAAACTGGGCGTTTCCTGCGACTGGTCCAGAGAGCGCTTTACATTGGACGAAGGCTTATCCGCCGCCGTCGAAGAAATGTTTATTCGCCTCTACAACAAAGGCCTGGTTTATCAGGGCGACCGCATCATTAACTGGTGCCCCCACGACAAAACCGCCCTTTCCGATGCGGAAGTGGAACACGAAGAGCAAGAAGGCAAAATGTGGACCTTCCGCTATCCCATCGACGGCGAAGACGACGCCATTATGATCTCCACCACCCGACCGGAAACCATTCCCGGGGACTTGGCCATCGCCGTGAACCCCGACGACGAACGCTTTACAAACTATGTGGGCAAGCATGCCGTCATCCCCGTCATCGGGCGGAAGATTCCCATTATCGCCGACAGCTACGTGGAATCAGAATTCGGCACCGGCGCCGTAAAAATCACCCCGTCCCACGACCCCAACGACTTCGAGGTCGGCGCTCGCCACGACTTGGGCCAATTGCTGATTATGGATGAAGAAGCCCGACTCAACGAAAACGCCGGAAAATATGCAGGTCTGAGCCGCGAAGAGGCACGCAAAGCCATCATCAAAGATTTCGACGAAGGCGGCTACTTGGTGAAAATCGACGATCACCACAACGCCGTGGGCCACTGCGAGCGCTGCAAAACCGTCATCGAACCCATGCTTTCCAAGCAATGGTTCGTCGCCATGGAAGAATTGGCCAAGCCCGCACTGGAAGCCTACGAAAAAGGCGAGCTCCACTTCGTTCCGGAACGCTTCGGAAAGATCTACACCCACTGGCTGGAAAATATTCGCGACTGGTGCATCTCCCGTCAATTGTGGTGGGGCCATCGCCTGCCCGTTTACTATTGCGACGACTGCGGCGAGGTGATGGTATCGAAAGAAGCCGTCCACACTTGCAGTGCCTGCGGCGGCAAAAACATTCGCCAAGACGAAGACACATTAGACACCTGGTTCAGCTCCGCCTTGTGGCCCTTCTCCACCATGGGTTGGCCCGATTCCACGCCGGATTTGGACTATTACTATCCCACCGATGTGTTAATCACAGGCTACGACATTATCTTCTTCTGGGTTATCCGCATGGTCTTCTCCGCCCTGGAAATCACCGAGGAATTGCCCTTCACCGACGTTTACCTCACCGGGCTCATTCGCGACGAACAGGGCCGCAAAATGTCCAAGAGCTTGGGCAACGGCATCGATCCCTTGGATGTCATCGACCAATACGGCGCCGACGCCCTTCGCTTTACATTGATTACCGGATCCACACCGGGCAACGACATGCGCTTCAGCTACAAGCGGGTAGAGAACAACCGCAACTTCTGCAATAAATTGTGGAACGCGTCTCGCTTCGTGCTGATGAATCTGCCGGAGGATTTCTACGACGCCAAGGTTATGAAGGACAAACTCCATTCGGAAGACCGCTGGATTTTAACCCGCGTCGACGAAACCATCGTGGAAGTTCAGGAAAAAATCGAAAAATACGACATCGGCATGGCCGCCGAAGCCGTACACGACTTTATTTGGGACGAATACTGCGACTGGTACATCGAAATGGTGAAACCCCGCCTCTACGGCGACGACATCGAAGACCGAGAAGTAGTCTACGGCGTCCTGTTGGATGTATTGGAAAAGATTTTAAAGATGCTCCATCCCTTTATGCCCTACATTACGGAAGAAATTTACGCCTTCCTTCCGTCCACCGAGGGCGATCTCATCGTCAGTGACTGGCCGGAAAGCGGCATCTACAGCTACCACGACGATGTGGAAAAAATCTCCATTCTCAGAGAAGCCATTCGCGGCATTCGCAATGCCAAAGCGGAAATGGATATCGAGCCCTTTAGAAAGAGCAAGCTCTACCTCTTAACCGACGACGACGCCCGGGCGGCAGTCTACGACGAGTTGAAAGCTCATTTCGCCAATTTGGCCAATTGCACCGCCATCGAGCGAATTCCCGATCGTGACGCCGTTTCCGACGACGTTATCTCCGTGGTTGTGGAAAAAGCGGAACTTTTCCTTCCAATGAAAGACTTGGTCGATTACGACAAAGAAGCCCAACGGCTGAAAAAAGACATGGAAAAAACCGAGGCGGAAATCGAGCGGGCGGAAAAGAAGCTGGCCAACGAAAACTTCGTCAGCAAAGCGAAACCCGAAGTCGTACAAAAAGAGCGGGAAAAACTGGAAATGTATAAAGAAAACCTCAAAAACTTAAAAGAGCGGGCCGCTTTCGTCGAAAAACAATTGGCGGATTAGGTTTTAAGAAAGTATTTTGAGTTTGACCACCTGCGATTAATTGAATTCATAGCGAAAAACGGATGCTGAAGGTGAAAGCATCCGTTTTTCCATGCTCCGGTTTTTCTTTTGCGATATAATAGAAAAGAGAATGAGTATCAAAGAGCGAAAATAAAAAATCAGGGAGGAATTATGGGATCGGATCGCGGGAATATGCCTGCTTTTGGCGTGGGCCCTATGTATGTGTTGAGTTGTCTTTTTTTGACGGCCATGGGCATTCTTTGTCGGAACAAGGGCTTTATTGCCGTGGGGCGCATGGAAAAGGGAAGGTATTTATTCATCGCGGCAGGGATTTTCTTTTTTCTCGCCGGGCTTTACCTTTGGATACAGGCAGTAATCATTCAAAAAATCAATGCTAAGGCCCGTGCCTCGGAATTAATTACCACAGGCGTCTACAGCGTAGTTCGAAATCCGGTGTATACCGCCTTTATCTTCATCTTCACCGGCGCCTTGCTCTTCGCCGCCAATGTGATCTTGTTGATTCTGCCTTTTATTTTTTGGGCGATGCTTACGCTGCTAATGAAACAGACGGAGGAGAAGTGGCTCCTTCGTCAATTCGGCGAGGAATATGCGGCTTATTGTAAAGAAGTGAACCGCGTGATTCCGTGGTTTCCGAAAAGGAAATCATGAGGTTTAAAAAAACCATTGAGACACTGTGCCCAATGGTTTTCTTGTTGTGGGAGAAAAATTACCGATTCTTATCTTCTTCTATGCGTTGCATCAATTCTTCTACCTGTGCCTCATCTGAGCCGGAAAGATTCAAATCAAAGGCATCTTTTGAAAGTGCCAGTGAAAAGACGAGCGCATCGTCCACGCGTTTTTGATAGACCCTGAAATGGCCTTCGTCGTAAACGGCGTAGTGTACTTCAGGCGTTTTTTCTCTCCCGGCCATGGGCTCGGCTTCGTCGCCGAACATGGCGAGGACATTTTTGCCCTCATCAGTAAGAAAGAAGGCGTCGTCCACCCGTTTGATCAAATCAGCATCTAATAATTCGCTCATGTATTGGCAGAGAAAGAAGTAGTTCATGCGCCCTTCGTTTAAAACGGCGTCGTAAAATGCCTTTCGGCCGGGCGCACCGTTCCAGGCGTCGATGGAGGAAAGCAGATAGAGTTTGTCCGCCGCCAATGTGTGCAGCGTTTCTTTTTTCATAATATCACCTACAAGAATTATAGCACCGAAGGGGAAAAGATGGGTCGGATTCTGATATAATGAAACAATAGTAAAAAGGAGGAGCCTATGGAAAAGAAAGAATTGGTGTTGTATTCCAGAGAAGCCATTGCTCGGCGCGTGAAGGAACTGGCGAAAGAAATCGATGATGCCTACGACGGCGAGGAGATTCTCGTCATCGGCCTGTTGCGCGGCAGCTTCGTCTTTTGTTCGGACCTGGTGCGGGACATGGAAAGCAAAATGGAAATCGACTTTATGACCACATCCAGTTACGAAAACAACGAATCTTCTACAGGAGATGTAAAGGTCTTCGGCGACTTGCGCAGTGAAGTAGGCGGTCGCCACGTGCTTATCGTCGACGACATTATCGACACGGGCCACACCCTGAAAACAGTGGCGGAAGCCATCAATAAAATGGGGCCGGCGTCCTTGAAGACCGCGGTAATGCTGGACAAACCCTCTCGCAGAGAGGTAGACTTTTCCGCAGACTTCACAGGATTTACCATTGACGATGTCTTTATCGTAGGCTATGGATTGAATTATGGGCCGTACTACAGAAACAAACCCTACATCTACACCTACGAAGATTAGTTTTATCGGCCTGCTCTATTGGTGCGTCTTGGCCGGGATTCTGTTTTTGCTTTTAGGGCCGCTGTTTTCCCGAAGGGATCCTTTTTTCGGCATCGTCTTCACGGAGGCGGTGGCGATTTTTGTCCCGGCCATCTACTTCAGGGGTCGACTGGGCGCCAAAAAGCACAGGGGCATGGCATTGGGCGAGGCGGCTCTTTTGACCGTGGCCGTTTTTCCCATTATTCTCGTGATCAACGGCATTTTTTTAGAGGGATTGAGCCGCATCTATCTTTTGGAAAATCAAAACCTCGATCTGCTCAGGGGAGATGTGGGGCTTTTTAAACAAATCCTCACCATGGCCTTGGCGCCGGCGATTATGGAAGAATTCTTTTTTCGCGGCGTCTTATGTGAACAGTTTTCCCGTCGCAGCCCGAGAGGCGCCGTGATTTTATCGGCGGCGCTTTTCGCCCTTTTTCATTTCGAGGCGCAAAACAGTTTGGCGCCGTTGCTCTTTGGCTTGGTTCTGGGCTACATCTACCTTTACGGCGGTTTAAGGGCCTGTATTTTCTCTCATTTCATTTATAATTTGTCGTCCATCCTGTTCATTCACTTTTTCAACGAACGATGGATCGCCTCGTTTTCAAAGGCGGGGGTCGTCTTGCGGTTAGGGGGCATAAAAAATGCCACCACCCTATTTCTTCTTGTGGCAAGCGTCTTGGGCATCGCCCTTATTTTGCGTACATCCATGAAGCGGCCCCTGCCTCGAGGGAAAAAACTGTTGCGCAAAAAAGAGTGGATCCCCTGCGCCATGCTTGCGGTAGTGTATGTAATTCAATTGATGGTATAGGAGGTCGATGATGGATAAATTAGCACAAGCGACAGAAATTTTAAAACACGCGAAGTACGCCGTCTGCTTGACCGGCGCCGGCATTTCCACGGAATCGGGAATTCCCGATTTCAGAAGTGATCGGGGCTACTACACCAATTTCATTCCGGAAGATGCCCTGTCCGTCGGCGTGTTGGAAAGCAATCCGGCGCGTTTTTACAAAGAAGGCTACACGATTTTAAAGGATTTGGAGGGCAAAAAGCCCAATCCCGGCCACGTGGCCTTGGCGAAGATGCAGGAAAAAGGCTTTATTCACGAAATCATTACGCAAAACATCGACGATCTGCATCAGGCGGCCGGTGCGAAACAGGTGTTACAAGTCCACGGCGACGCCTCCACGGCCCGCTGTGAGCGCTGCAATTATCGGGAAGATTTTAAAGCCTTCGACGAACGGGTGCAGTCGGGCGAGATTCCGCCGAAGTGCCCGAAATGCGGCGCCGACATGCGAACCAATGTGGTGCTTTTCGGCGATGCCATGCCTCAGGCTTTCGACGACGCCATGCGGGCAACGGAAAAGGCCGATACCATGATCGTGGTGGGGAGTTCTCTAAAGGTAATGCCCGTGGCCTACTTACCGCGAATGGTGGAGCATTTAATTATTATCAACAAGGGCACCACGCCCTACGACCACAACGCCGATGTGATTTTCGACGGGGAAGCCTCGCCGATCTTGGTAGAATTGGAGAAGCGACTCAGTGAGTGAATACGAAGGGTTTAGCCTGATCTACGACGCCGTTATGGCCAATTACGATTACGACGAGGTTTTTCGCTGGGTAAAAAAAGTCCTCGGCGAAAGGGAGGGCCTTGCCATTCTCGAAATGGCCATGGGCACGGGAAAGCTGACGGAAAAGCTCACCGACCTGGGCACGGTGATGGGATTCGATCGCTCGGAAGACATGCTGATGCAGGCCTACGGCAGGCTCTACAAAAACCCCAGAGCCAAGTGGGTGAAAATGGACATGCGGCATTTTTCCTTCAGCACATCCTTCGACCTCATCCTATGCCTCTGCGACGGACTCAATTACCTGCCGACGGAGGCGGATCTTTTGACCTCTTTCAAACAGGTGCGTGCCCATTTAAAGGAGGACGGCCGTTTTCTCTTCGACTTAAATACCGCCGCCCGCTTTCGGGAATACGGCGATTTAAAAGAAATTCGCGACGAAGAAGGCTATTTTATGACCTGGCAAAATCATTTTGACGGCCGGGTGAATCGCTACGCCATTACCGCCTTTTTAGAAGAAGAGGACGGATCCTACACCCGTTTCGACGAAGTTCACGACGAGTATGCATACAGCATTGACACCGTGGAAAACGTGTTGAAAGAAGCGGGCATGAAGGCGCTCGCCATGTACGACGGCTATAGTTTTTCTCCTGCGACAGAAAAATCCAAGCGGATCAGTTTTGTCGCGGGAATCGACAAATAAAGGAGTGTTATGACCGATACATGTATTCGTGCAATGAATGAAAAGGGAACCATTAAGGTGAGTGTGGCTACGGCCACGGCCATGGTGGAGACCGCCCGCATCACCCATCAAACCTCGGCCACGGCCACGGCGGCCCTGGGACGAAGCTTGATTGCCGGGCTACTCTTGCGAAATAAATTAAAAGGCAAAGAGGAGTCCATGACCATGATTGTCGACGGCGCGGGACCCCTCGGGAAAATCGTCGTCACCGGCAGAAACAACGGTCAAATCAAAGGCTATGTGGATCATCCCCAAGCGGATCTTCCCAGCCGCGAATCCGACGGCAAGCTGGATGTAGGCGCCGCCGTAGGCTTACCCGGCACCTTGACCGTGACCATGGATTTGGGGATGCGGGAGCCTTACACGGGAAAAGTCGCCCTGGTTAGCGGCGAAATCGGCGAAGATGTGGCTCAATATTTGTATCAATCGGAGCAGATTCCCTCGGCCGTCGGCCTCGGCGTCGCCGTGGATACGGACTTAAGCGTGAAACACGCCGGCGGTTTCATCATCGAAATCATGCCCGGTGCCGACAGCGAGGACATCGATCATCTGGAAAAAACATTAAAGGGCGTCAAGTCCGTGACGGAACTTTTGGCCCAAGGGCTTGATACACAGGGGCTTTTGCACGCCCTCTTGCCTGGCTACGATTTGAAAATTTTAAGCGAGGCGCCCATCGCCTATGTTTGCGAATGCTCCAAGGAGAAAGTGGCGGAGTCCATTGCCGCTTTGCCTGATTTCGAGATCCGCGAAATGATCGAAGAAGACAAGGGCTGCGAAGCCACTTGCCATTTCTGCAATCGCCGGTACCAATTCGATGAATCGGAGCTTACGGCCATGCTTTCGGCCCACGAGGACGAGGCGTAGATTCCTTTCTACCCCTCTAAAAATTTCTTGACAGATCCGTAAAGTTTCTGTAAGATAGAAAAAGGTTGTCGCTGATAACCTTGCCCAGATAGCTCAGTCGGTAGAGCAGCAGACTGAAAATCTGCGTGTCGCTGGTTCGATTCCGGCTCTGGGCACCATTTGCGGAAGTGGCTCAGTGGTAGAGCATCGCCTTGCCAAGGCGAGGGTCGCGAGTTCGAATCTCGTCTTCCGCTCCAAGCTCGGTTTATACCGGGCTTTTTTCTTGCTAAAATACATGACGAGGAGGCCACTCAATGAAAATCATCAGAATCCTTTTGCCGCTGATATTAATCGGTGTGCTAGCCGTTTATGCCGTTCATCGAGCAAAAAAGATGGAGGATACGGAGGATGGGAGCGAAGAGAAGAAAGCCGAGGATCATATGGCCGAGGGCATGGCCATGGGCATGGGTCTCGGTACGGCAGTGGGAATCGCCTGGGGCGTGGAAAACTTGGCCATCGGAACCTCCATCGGCATGTTGTTAGGCATGATCATCGGGATGAATACAAAGGGTAAATAGCATTTAAGCCCGGACTATTTGCTTGCGCACCTGTTTCAGCAGGTGCTATTTTTTTATGTCTGAACGAAAGCGTGGCGTCGAAAGAAGGAAAAAAGGGCATAAAAAAACCGCCGAGATCACTCGACGGTTTGGAGGCGACACCCGGACTTGAACCGGGGATAAGGGTGTTGCAGACCCGCGCCTTACCACTTGGCTATGTCGCCTTACGCATTGACTATGTAAGTATAACATAGAGATAAAATATAAGCAAGATGGATTTTTTTGGCTCAGAAATTACCGTCTAAAGCCTTATGGACCAATATTCTGTGGTATAATGAACCATTAGATCAGAGCACATACCGAAGGGAGTACTTATGAAAGAGTTACTTAAAAAATTGGAATCCGGCGCATTGTCTGCCATTGACGGCGCCAAAACCATGGATGATTTGGAAAAAATTCGCTTGCAATACCTTGGTAAGAAAGGTGAATTAACTCAAATTTTAAAGGGCTTAGGTAAGTTGTCTAAGGAAGAACGCCCCGTCGTCGGTAGTTTTGCCAACGAGGTACGGGAAAAAGTTCAAGAAAAGCTTGAAGAAAAAATCGTCAACCTCAAAGAAAGCGTCTACGAGGCGCGTATGGAAGAAGAGTATTTGGACGTGACCTTGGATGCGGGCAAACTCCGCGTCGGCCACCGCCATCCCCTATTAAAGACGAAAGAGGAATTGGAAGATCTTTTCGTTGAAATGGGCTTTACCGTTGTGGACGGGCCGGAGATCGAAAGCGTGGAAAACAACTTCGACGCCTTGAACTCGCCGAAAAACCACCCCTCCAGAGACAAGAGCGATACCTTCTATATTGACGACAAGACCTTGCTTCGTACCCACACCTCGCCCATGCAAATCCGCGCCATGAAAGAATACGGCGCGCCCCTTCGCATCGTGAGCAGCGGCCGCGTCTTCCGCTTTGACGACGTGGACGACACCCACTCGCCCATGTTCCATCAATTCGAGGGACTGGTCGTGGATAAAGGCGTGAGCTTGGCCAATTTAATCGATACATTAAATGTTTTCGTCAAAGAAATGTTCGGCGACGATATGCAAATCAGATACCGCCCCCACAACTTCCCCTTTACGGAACCTTCCACGGAAGTTGACGTTACTTGCCTCGTTTGCCACGGGGAAGGCTGCCCCGCCTGCAATCACACGGGCTGGAGCATGGAACTTTTGGGCGCCGGCGTCGTTCACCCCAATGTCCTCAGAAACTGCGGCATCGACCCGGACGTGTACAGCGGCTTTGCCTTCGGCATGGGCATCGACCGCATCGCCATGGTAAAATACGGCATTACGGACATTCGCCTCATGTTTGAAAACGACGACCGCTTCTTGTCCCAATTCTAGGAGGTACTGAAGGATGTTATTACCCAAATCTTGGCTTGAAAAATACGTTGAACTTCCCGGCGACACGCGGAGCATGTGCGATGAAATCACCGCCACGGGCAATCACGTGGAATCCATTATCGATCGCAGCAAAGGGCTCGGAGGCGTCGTCGTAGGAAAGATTTTAAAAATCGAACCCCATCCCAATGCAGACAAATTGGTGGTCTGCCAAATCGATGTCGGCGGCGAAGTAAAACAAATCTTAACGGCGGCAAAAAACGTCTTTGAAGGCGCCGTTGTGCCTGTCGCTTTAGATGGCGCCACCCTAGTCGGCGGCATGAAGATTAAAAAGACGGAAATGCGCGGCCTGCCCAGCGAAGGCATGATGTGTTCTTTGGAAGAAGTGGGCATGGATACCTCCGTCATCCCCAAGGATTCGCGGGACGAGATTCATATTTTGCCTGCGGATGTGCCCCTTGGCAGCGACTATGTAAAATTGCTGGAGCTGGACAAGGAAGTCATCGAGCTTGAAATCACGCCGAATCGCCCGGACTGCTTAAGCGTGCGCGGCATGGCCGTTGAAACGGCGGCTTCCACCAACAGCGCGTTAAAGGAAAAGACCATCACTGTCACGGAAAACAGCGATGTAGCCATGAAAGATGCCTTTAACGGCCTCAATGTGGAAACGGAAAATGCGCCCCGCTTCTATCTCCGTATGCTCACCGATGTTGAGATCAAACCGTCGCCGCAATGGATGCAAAACGACTTAATGGCCGCCGGCGTGCGCCCTATTAACAATATCGTCGACTTAACCAACTACGTCATGTTGGAATACGGTCAACCCCTCCATGCCTACGATCTGGACCATTTAAAAGGCAAAGAAATCCACGTTCGCATGGCAAAGGACAAGGAAAAGATGCACACCTTAGACGGCAACGAACACATTTTATGTGAAGACGACATCGTCATCGCCGACAAGGAAGGCATTATCGGTCTCGCCGGCGTTATGGGCGGCGACATTTCCGGTGTCAGCGAAACGACGGCCATGGTCGTGTTAGAAGGCGCCAATTTCGAAGCCGATCACATTCGCAAGACATCGAAACGCCAAGGCCTCCGCTCTGAAGCCTCCAGTCGTTTCGAAAAGGGCCTGGACCCGAATATGGCTAAAGAAGCCGTGGATCGCGTCTGCGAACTGGCCGTTGAAATCGGCGCGGCAAAAGTAGCTAAGGGTTGCTTCGACCACTATCCGAAGGAAGTCGCTCCATGGACGGTGGATGCCAAGGTAAGCCGCATCAACGCCCTTTTGGGCACGGAGATTTCCGGCGAAGGCATGGTAAAAATTTTGGAATCTTTGTTGATTCCCACCACCCTCGACGGCGACGTGCTTCACGCAACGATCCCCACTTTCCGAGGCGATTTGCACATTTGGGAAGATTTAGCGGAAGAAGTGGGTCGGATTTACGGCTTCGGAAACATTACGCCCCTTCCTTTAAAGGGCACCTTGACCCGCGGGGGCAAGAGCCTGTTCCGCCGGGTACAAAAGCGTGCGGAAGACGTGCTTCTCGCCGCCGGCTTCGACGAATTTATGACCTACTCCTTCATGGGCCCCTCGGCTTTCGATCGGATTCAATTGGCGGCCGACGATCCCCTGAGAGAGGCTGTGAAAATCTCCAATCCCCTCGGCGAAGAGTATTCCATTATGCGGACCACCCTTCTCCCCAATATGTTGGATATTTTCGTAAAGAACATGAGCTACAAAAATCCCTCGGCCTACGGCTTTGAATTCGGCAATGTGTTCTCTGTCGACAAAGATGCCGACGGCCTGCCCAAGGAATACATGAAGCTCGCCATCGGCTTCTACGGCGAAGAAGATTTCTACTACCTGAAGAAAACCGTGGCCACGGTCTTAAAACGCCTCGGCATCGACGGGGTGCGCTTCGTTCAAGTTCAAGACTTCCCCCTGTTCCACAAGGGACGTCAAGCGGAAGTTTATATCGAAGACGAATGCATCGGCCGCTTCGGCTGCATTCATCCGAAGGCACAAGCGGATTTAGGAATGAAGCAAGCTGTTTATATGGCCGAATTGGATTTCTCGAAAATCGTAGAAAAAGCCAAAGACATTATCACCTACAAGCCCATCGCCCGCTTCCCCTCCATCGAACGGGACTTGGCCTTTATCGTAGATAAGAAACTTGCGGCACAAGATCTGCTTGACTATGTGGAAAAAGAAGGCGGCGAACTTTTGGAATCGGTGGCTGTCTTTGACGTTTACTTCGGCAAGGGCATCGAAGAAGGCAAGAAGAGCATTGCGCTGAAGCTTGCTTTCCGTCACGCCGACCGTACCTTAAAAGAATCGGAAATTGCCCACATTGTCGACGGCATTATTGAAGGAATTGAAGGACAGTTTAACGCCAAATTACGATCTGAATAAGAGGTGTAAGATGACAAAGACGCGCGTACAGGTTGAAATTGCAGGCATGACCTTTCACGTTATCGGCGAAGACGACGAGACATACGTCAAGGCGTTGGCGGATGAGGCCAACGAGCGCATCCGAGAAGTGGAAAGCCTTAACTACCGCTTAAACGACGTACAGGTTTATATTTTAAGTCTCTTAAATGCGTTGGATGAAAAGAACAAGCAGGCCCGGGCTCAAGAAGCCGCCGATGCCTTGGCGGGAGACGCCCAAGGGGTGAAGGAAAAGCTTGAAGAAATCGACGCGCTGAAAAAAAGTCTGAAAGAAAATTCCGATGCCCTGGCAGCAAAGGACAAGAAGCTTCAAGAATCGGACGCTCGCCTAAAATCGTTAGACGACGAAAAGAAAAGACTGGAGCGAGAAAAGGCGGCTTTAATCGAAGAAAAAGAATCCGCTGAAAAGCAATTAAGTGAACGGGACGAAAAGATTCGCGCCCTGGAAGAAAAGAACTACGAAACGCAAATGCGTCTTGTGGATCTGAATAAAGAAATTTACGTCTTGCGCGGTGACCATGAACAGGAATAATCTGGAACTGTTGGCACCGGCGGGCAATATGGCGTCTTTTTACGCGGCCATAAACAGCGGCGCCGATGCCGTCTATCTTGGAGGGAAGGAATTTTCCGCCAGAGCAAGTGCACAGAATTTCACGGCAGAGGAGATGGCGAAAGCTGTCTCCTATGCCCATGTCAGGGGTAAGCGCGTCTTCGTCACTTTAAACATTTTGCTTTCCGACGAGGAATGCGAGCGGGCCTTGAATTATGCGGCGGATCTCTATGAAATAGGCGTGGACGCCTTGATCGTACAGGACATCGGCTTTGCGGAGCTGGTCTTAAACTACTTGCCTGATTTTGAACTCCACGCCTCCACGCAAATGAGCGTCATGGATCTTGCAGGCGCCCGCTATTTGGAAAACATGGGTTTCAGCCGCGTGGTGGTGGGACGAGAAATCTCTGCCGATGAAATTCGCCGCATCAAAGAAGGCACGGACCTTGACATCGAAGCCTTTTGCCACGGCGCCCTTTGCGTCTCCATAAGCGGTCAATGCGAAATGAGCTCTTACATCGGCGCGAGAAGCGGCAATCGCGGCAACTGCGCCCAGCCATGCAGGAAACAGTACACCATCGAGGACGCTGAGGGAAATCCCGTATACGACAAGGGGTATGTCATTAGCCCCAGGGATTTAAATACCATCGCGTTTGTGGATCGACTGGCGGAAGCCGGCGTCTATTCCTTTAAACTGGAAGGACGCATGAAAAGCCCGGAATATGTGGCGGTGGTGACGAGCAATTACAACAAAGCCTTAGGCGGCGAGGATTTTAAAATCGAAGATATGGCCCAAATGTTTAACCGCTCCTACACCAAGGGAGTGGGTTTCGGCGACTTCGGCAACAGTTTTATTACCGAGTCCCGGCCCAATCACCGCGGCGTGAAAATCGGCGTGGTGGTAAACGGCGATGCTCAACAGGGCACCACGGTGGATTGGAAGCGAGAACCCGACGAGGGGGATCTCTTGGAATTTACCGTGGCGGGAGAAAAGAAGCGCCACACGTTTGCAGGCAAGGCGGAAGAGGCCCTGCACCTTCCCTTTGTGCCCGATGCGGGCACCACGGTGCTTCGCCTTTCGTCGGTGAAGCTCAACGAAGCCGCCGGGAGGGAAGCGGAAGAAATCGCCTACAACCGAGATATTGAAGGGCATTTCTACGCCCACATCGGCGAGTTGCCCCGTTTCACCTTAACGGGCGATCACCGGGCTGAGGCCGTAGGAGACGATCCCCTGGAGCGAGCCAAAAAAGCGAAGGTGAATAAGGATCATATTCGCGAAAACCTTGGAAAGTTCGACGGCTCCGTCTACGCATTAAAAGATGTGAAGCTGGACGTAGACGACGATGTCTTCCTGCCTATTTCGACGGTAAACGACCTGCGTAGGCGAGCCCTGGCCCTTTACGAGAAAAAAGACCGGCGGGTGCGTCCGAGTTTCACTTTTTTCGAAAGCTTTAGAAAAAAAGCCGTGGAAAATACCTTGCTCACCGTGGAGATCTCCGAGGAAGCGGCGATTTATGACTTGCCCTATGGCGTCATCAATCGCCTGGAGCTGTATTTTCTGCCGTCAAAAGAAGCCATGGACTTTTTAAAAGGCGTGGACGTGCCGGTTTACTACAGCTTTCCCTACGAAACGCCGGCAGGCTACGAGAAAATAAAAAACTTTTTCGATGGCGGCATCGTTCAAAATCTGGGGCAATTCGAAGAAGTGGCGGGCGTTGCCGTGGCAGGAGAAGGGCTCAATGTCTTTAACAGTTACAGCTTCCGCCACTTTCAGGAAGCTGAGAGCGTCATTCCGTCTTTCGAATGCAAAAGGCAGCAATTGGAAGCCCTTTATCGCCGCTTTGGCACCTGCGGCGAAATTTTATACTACGGCTACCCCCGCTCCATGACCATGCGCCATTGCCCTATGAGTTTGGTCAAAGGCTGCGGTGTAAACCGCCACTGCGACACTTGCGCCTTCAGGAAAAATTACAGGCTAAGAGACGAGCGCAACGCCGCCTTTTCCTTCCGCCGCATAGGCGACATGACGGAAATTTACAACAGCGTCCCCATTTACCTCGGCGACCGGGCGAAGTCCGTCATGGCCATGAATCCCTCGGCGCTGAAAATTCGCGGGCGCATCGGCGAGAACTTAAATAAAATCATTATGGAAGCGAGCCGGGTCATCGAAGGAAAGGCCGTGAAAAAACCCGTGGTCAGTGAATTTACCCGAGGCCATTTTAATCGCGGCATTATTTAATCGCGTAAGCATAGAGAAGAGGAGGAGGCATGGCGCCTAAAATCGAAGCCATTCTTGAATTTCACGACATTGTCGAACAATTAAAGAATCTCACCACGTCGAGCATCGGCAAGAAGCGTTGCGAAACCATGAAGTTTTCCGCCGATCCCGACCGCATCGAACAGAGGCAAGAGGAAACGCAAGAGGCGCTACGCCTCTTGGTGGAACGATCGGCCCCTCCCTTGTCCGGTGCTCGCCCCGTGGCGAAAAGCGCCCACTACGCTTCTCGCGGCGGCGTGCTCCATATTAGCGAGCTTCTGGAGATTGGCGATTCCCTTCGCGGGGTCTCCCGCATGCGCAAGTACATGGCCGTCGTGGACGAGTCTGTGGAAGATCCCTACCCCTCCATACGGGCCATGGTATCGGCCCTGTGGACTCAGGGTGATCTCAGGGAGCGCATCGAGGCCACCATCGAATCGGAAGATTCCATTTACGACGACGCCTCGCCGAAGTTGAAGACCATTCGCCGTAGCCTGGCGCGAAAAAAAGATCAGGTGCGGGATAAATTACAGGCCATCTTAAATTCGCAGGACCTACAGGAATCCTTGCAAGATTCCATCGTCACCATGCGGGAAGGCCGCTACGTGGTTCCCGTGCGCCACGACGCGAGAAGCAAAGTCAAGGGCTTGGTTCACGACATGAGCGCCTCGGGCCAAACGGTCTACATCGAGCCCATGGCCATTGTGGAGGCGAACAACGAGATCCGTCAGCTGGAGCTGGAAGAAAGGGAAGAGATTCAGCGTATTTTAGCGGAACTTTCCCAAGAAGTGGGTCAGTACCCGGAAGCCTTTGCGGAAAACGAGCGGCTCTTCGGTCAGCTGGATTTTATCTTTGCCAAGGCGAAATTGGCCTCGGATCAAAACGCCATTCGCCCGAAACTTTCTAAGTCTCGGGTCACGAAGCTCGTTAATGCCCGCCACCCCTTAATCGATCGCCACAAGGTGGTGCCATTGAATTTGGAATTAGGCGGAGAGAATCGGGGCCTCATCATTACCGGTCCCAACACCGGGGGCAAGACCGTAAGCTTGAAGACCTTGGGCCTCATGGTGCTCATGACCCAATACGGCCTGCACATTCCCGCGGATCCGGGGACCACCGTGGGCATTTACAGCGGCGTCTATGCCGACATCGGCGACGAGCAAAGCATCGAGCAGTCCCTCTCTACCTTCAGCGGCCACATGGTGCACATCGTGGATATTTTACAAATCGTCGATGAAAACAGCCTGGTTCTCTTCGATGAATTAGGTGCTGGTACCGACCCTACGGAAGGGGCGGCTTTGGCTTTGAGCATTATCGAACACCTAATGGCCAAGGGCGTGAGCTTTATGGCCACCACCCACTACACGCAGTTGAAGCTTTACGCCTTAACCCGGGAAGGCGTGCAAAATGCTTCCATGGAATTTGACGTGGAAACATTGACGCCTACCTATCGCCTCCACGTGGGCGTACCCGGCAAGAGTAATGCCTTTGAAATTTCTTCCCGCCTCGGGCTTCCGAAAGAAATCCTAGAGGGCGCCGAGGACTTTTTGGAAGGCGAAGACATTGCCTTTGAAGACGTGCTCACCACCCTGGAAGCGGAGCGGAGCCGCCTGGAAAAGCGTGAAGCGGAGTTGGTACAACTTACCGGCGAGTATAAGCGGGAAATGGCGGAGGCGAAGAAGACGGCGAATCGGCTGAATGCCGAGAAGGATCAGATTTTGCAGCGCGCGAGAGATGAAGCCCGCCGCATCGTAAAATCCGCTAAGGAAGATGCGGACCTCGCCGTCTCCGAAATACGGGATATTCGCGAGCAGCTGAGAAAAGAAGATGCCCAAACCCTGCAACAGGCTCAGGATCTATTGCGTGAAGGGGGAAAAAAGTACCGCGACAAAGACGAAGGCATCGTGCTGAAGCGGGCGGCCAAGCCGGCCAAGGCTCTGAAGCCGGGAGACGAAGTCTACGCGGAGTCCTTGGGTGTGTCCGCCACGGTGCTGGAAGGGCCCGACAACAAAGGCGATGTCCTGGTGCAGGCGGGTCTCATGAAAATGACCTTGCCTGCCGTGTCCTTGATTCGCAGCGAGCCCCGGGCCGTGACGGAGAAAAAAGTCAACGCGTCGAAAGTGCGGCAAAAGAAGCAAAAGCACGCCAAGGTAGAATTCGACATTCGCGGAAAAACCTTCGA
This sequence comes from Peptoniphilus sp. HCN-40583, assembly GCF_037892835.1. NCBI lineage: Bacteria > Bacillati > Bacillota > Tissierellia > Tissierellales > Peptoniphilaceae > Peptoniphilus > Peptoniphilus sp. HCN-40583. Next base: position 1,942 of record NZ_JBBKBU010000013.1, on the reverse strand, counting down.
AGAGGCGGAGCCCATTTTGGAAAAAGCGTTGGACGACGGGTATTTAGCTTCCCTTGACCGAATTCGAATTATTCACGGAAAGGGAACGGGGATGCTTCGCAAGAAAGTAAAAGAATACTTGCGCCACCATCCCTCGGTTAAAAAACAGGAAGATGCCGAGCCGGCAGAAGGCGGCAGTGGCGTGACCATTGCATACTTAAGATAGGAGAGACTATGATCGATTTTAAAGAACAAATTGCAGACGGGCTGGCTCGGGAAACGGGGCTGGAGAAAAACGAACTACTTTTAAAAATTGAAACGCCGCCGGACAAGAAGATGGGAGACTATGCTTTCCCTACCTTTACCCTGGCAAAGACCATGCGGAAAAACCCGGCCATCATCGCCCAAGAGCTGAAAGAAAAGCTTGAAGGCATGGAAGGCATCGCGGAAATTGCCGTTGCAGGCCCCTACTTAAACTTCTTTATCGACACGAAAACCCTGGCCGAACACGTGCTGAAAGCCGTGGTCGAAGAAGGGAATCGCTTTGGCGCATCGAATCTCGGTGAAGGCAAAACCGTCATCGTGGAATACTCTTCGCCAAACATCGCCAAGCCTTTCCATATCGGCCACATTCGCACAACCATTATCGGCGACGCCATTAAGCGCATTTACAAACATCTTGGCTATAAGGTCGAAGCCATTAACCACTTAGGGGACTACGGAACCCAATTCGGCATGATGATCGAAGCCTACAAACGTTGGGGCGACGACGAAGTCATCGAGAAAAATGCCATTCCCGAGCTGGTGAAACTTTACGTGCGCATCAATAAAGAAGCGGAAGAAGATAAGGAACTTCTGGACAATGCCAGAGAGTGGTTCAGAAAGCTGGAAAGCGGCGACGAAGAAGCCGTCTCCCTTTGGCAATGGTTCCGCGATCTGAGCTTAAAAGAATTCGAGCGAGTTTACGACATGATGGACGTGTCCTTCGATTCCTATCGCGGTGAATCCTATTACTCTGAATTAATGGTGAAAGCCGTAGACGAAATTAAGGAAAAGGGCCTTTTAGTGGAAGATCAAGGCGCACAGATTATTAATTTGGACAAATACAATTTGCCCCCGTCCATTATTATTAAAAGCGACGGCTCCACCATCTACCTGACTCGCGACATTGCCACGGCCATTTTCAGAAAAGAACACTACGACTTCTACAAAAACATTTACGTCGTAGGCAGCCAACAAAATCTCCATTTCCAACAACTCAAAGCCATACTAAAAGAAATGGGCTACGACTGGGCCGACGACTGCATCCACGTGCCCTTCGGCATGGTCTCTCTGCCGGAAGGCACCCTCTCCACCCGCAAGGGCAAGGTCGTCTATTTGGAAGATGTTCTAAACCGCGCCGTAGACAAAGTGGAAGATATTTTAAAAGAGCGTGAAGAAGCGAGCGGCAAGAAAATGGACAATCGCGACGAGCTGGCCCATCAAGTGGGTATCGGCGCCGTGAAATTCCAGGAGCTCTTTAATCAACGGATTAAAGACTATGTCTTCGACTGGGACCGCACCTTAAGCTTCGACGGCGAGACGGGCCCCTACGTTCAATACACCCACGCCCGCATGAACTCGCTTCTGGAAAAAGGCGGCTTCGACGTAAATGCGCCCGTCGATGCATCCCTGCTCAACACAAAAGAAGAAAAGGAACTCTTGCAAAAACTTTATGGCTTCAACCAAGTGATTGTCGACAGCCACGAAAAGTACGAACCCTATTTCGTGACCCGCTACATTACGGACTGTGCGAAAATTTTCAATAAATACTACACCAATACGCCCATTCTCGTCGAGGACGACGCACTGAAACAGGCTCGCCTGCTTTTGGTATACGGCGTCAAAAACATGATCCGCATCGGTTTGGATCTCTTGGGCATCGAAGCCCCGGACAAAATGTAAGAAAGAGGCGAAAGCCTCT